>JBDUAM010000566.1:0-7835 GCA_040004655.1 Chthonomonadales bacterium
AGCATGTCGCCGTCATCCCGGGCAGCGCGTTTGGCGAGTCCGGTGAGGGTTATATTCGGTGTTCTTATGCCGCAAGTCTGCGCCAGTTGGAAGGTGCACTGGATCGAATGGGACGATTTATGAAGAGGCACACGTTAACTTCCGTCGATAAAGTAGAAGAGGGAGCCACCTGTTGAAAACGAGAGCATGGTCGATTATCGTCGGTGCACTTCTGATAGCCGTTGTCTCAACTGCCCGCGCTGACCGGAATATTCTCGCCCCTCGCGCTCTCATTACGCCGCCGGAGTCGCCGAAGATCGAGGGCCTTTTTCAAGTCAAGAATACGCGTAATTACTTGAGCTGGGCTAACGTAGGCTTCGACGGCAAGCTAATCGGCCTGGAGCTGGAAGCAGAGCGCTTTGAACTCGGCGGGCATCGAAACGAAGCGTTGAGCTTTCAATATTCCCTCACCGGCAACGCGTTTACCGATCTGGCTCCGGCAATCGCTCTGGGAGTGCGAGACGTATTCCGCACTGGGCGAGACAAGCAGGCGATCTTCGCAGTGGCGTCCAAGTCATTCGGACTCAGCAAGCAGCAGGAGCAGTTGGTCCGCGACTTCAAGGTCCATCTAGGTGTCGGGTCGAGCACCCTCGGCGGACTCTTTGGCGGAATACAGGTCAAATTCAAGGCTGGATTCACAGTGCAGGCGGAGATCGTCTCCCTACGTTACAATGCCAGCCTGAGCGTGCCGGTACTCACTCGTGGTGTGAGCGCCAAGGCTGCTTCGTTAAACGGCGCAGGATTCTTCGGCGCAGAGTACAAGTTTAAAAGATAGTAATAATATTTTAATGATGATAATAGCTGGTCTTTGTGGTAAATTTGATGCTGTAGTGAACGATTGATCTGGTTCAGGGTCGCTTTGTCCGGCAAGACGTGTGATTCCATTAATTGAATTGGGTTTAATCTGAAACTGCTTAGTCCGCCTCAAATTCTGAGTCCGTGCAGGCCAGAATACAGGCATTTATTGTCGTCAAGACAATGAAAAGGAAACTCTATGTCTATACTGCACAAATGCGCTCGCGCGGCGTTGATATCGGTAGTGGCTTTCTCTGCAACTGGTTTAGTTAATACCAGAACAGAGGCGCAACTAACCCTAACAGCTGCCGGTGTTTTACGCGGCTTTACCCTAAGTACGTTTGCAACGGGTTTTTCTTCTTCGAGTTCCGTTGGCCCGCTTGGTATTGGATTCAATGGTGACGGCACGGTGCTTGTCACCGATTTCCCGGGCGCCATTCACAAGTTCCCATCGCATGCAGATGGCCAGGTGGCAAGCGCTGGAAACCTGGTCTCCTCAAATGCACAAGGGACTGTGATCGGAATTGCCAGGTCCGGTGCAAATCTGTACGTATCAGACCAGACTAACGGCACGCTCAAGAATCTCTCCGCTGGTGGCATCGTTGGGTCCGTGGTCGTTTCCGGCATGCCCTCAGCAACCGGTGTGACGGCCAATCCTACCAATGGCCACATCTTTGTTTCCACATTGGGAAACAATGTCATCTGGGATGTTGATCCAGTTGCCGCCACGAAGACGAACTTCCTGAATCAGACCGCCGACGGGCTCAGCACAGATGGTACAAATCTCTTCATGGAGAGCAATAACCACATTCTTGGTTATCGCATTTCTGATAAGGCCCTGATCTTTGACAGTGGCACAATGGGATGTGCACCGGACGGTACGGAACTTGGCAGCGGTACGCTGGCAGGGTACATCTACGTAAACTGTAACAACGGCCAATTCTTTGAAGTCAACCTGACCACCAACTCACAGGTTGCAATTGCCGACAGCGGATCTCGTGGTGACTTTGTCAGCACCGATCCCACAAACGGAACCCTGTTGATTACTCAGACTGATCGCGTGATTAGATTGACCGCTCCAAAGGGCGGCGGATTTGGTCAAACACCAGAGCCGGGAGTTACAGTCGGGCTTGCTGGACTGGGTGTCATGGGAGCGGGATTGCTTCTACGGCGCCGCAGGAAATAGTAAGTGTTGTAGAACAAATCGACCTCCCTGGCTCTTTGCCACGGAGGTCGTTTTTGTCTTTATGGTGTTCCTAAATATCAGGACACCAATTAGCAGTGATTCGTGTGATCATTGTTGAACCTATTCTAATGTCAGATAAGCGTTACCTTCGGGGTCTTTTCGTGTCACAATTACTACCAAGACCATACCGTCTATCTGGAAAGGGTTCAACCATTTTGCATCGCTCGATTTTTAAATTAGGCTTTCTCGCTGCCGCTTCGGCCGCTCTCGTTATTTCCACCGTCGCTGCTCGCGCCGATGGCGCCGCTTCGGTACTCCCGAAGGCTGGATCCATGCCCGGCTGGAAGCAGATCGGCGCGACCAAGATGTACAATCCGACCAACCTGTTTGACCTGCTGGACGGTGAAGCGGAATCCATCAAGCAGTACAGCTTTGTTGCCTGCGCGCATGCCGAATATGCACCGTCAGCAGCCAACAAGCCGGTTATGACAATCGACGTTTTTGACATGACGGATGCGCTCAACTCCTATGGACTTTTCAGCAGTGAGCGAAGCAGCGGCAAAGCCATTGCTATTGGCGCCGAAGGGGTGAACATTCCACCGAGTGGTTTGAACTTCTGGAAGGGCCGATATGTGGTCCGCACGACCATTGTCAAGGTGAGCCCGGCCAATCAGGCCGCGCAGTTGGCCGTGGCAAGGTCGATCGCCAGCAAGATCACCGGCGCGGGAACTCCTCCGGCTTCGGTTGGCGCGCTTCCACCAGGCAAGCAGCCGCGGAGTGAGAAATATGTGCGTGCCAATGTGGTAGGTCAGTCCTTTTTGAAGAATGCCATCACCGCTCGATACCCTTCGGCTGGAACCGGTGCGGAACTTTTTGTTTGCGAATTTCCGAGTGCTTCGGGTGCGAAAGCCGCATTTGCAGCGTATCAAAGTTATGAAAAGTCTGGCACGGGCCTCGTTCCGGTAAAAGGTCTCGGGGAATCTTCTTTTGAAGTGAAGGACAAATACGCCAAAAACGTGTGTGTCGCGCAGAAGGGTAAATATGTTGTCGGAATCGTCCGTGCCAAAGATGCACCATCGGCACAGGCGCTTGTGAAGAAGGCAATCAGCAAGGTGAAGTAACGGCCAAAAGGCCGCTCGACCGTTTCATGCCGGCGCCGTAAAATGGCGCATGGAGGTAACCAGGATTAACATGGCAAATGAAGATTCAAAAGTCTCTCGTCGCAAAGCCTTAGAGATTGCCGGAGGCGCAGCAATTCTCGGTGGTGTTTACGGACTCACTTTTGTGGATGAGAGCGCGTCTGCGGAGCCAAAGATTCGAGCGGGAGAGAAGCCCGCCGGGCTTGACCTCGCCGTTGTGGAGGGCACTCCCAAGGATTACGCAGCCATCACGGAACGTGCCATCAACGAGTTTGGAGGCATCGAGAAGTTCGTGAAAAAGGGCGACCGCGTTGTGCTCAGCCCAAACATGGGCTGGATGCGAACGCCGGAACAGGCTGCTGCTACCCATCCCGACGTCTTGCGAAAAGTGGTCGAACTCTGCGAGCGAGCGGGAGCCGCCAAGATCACCTGCATCGACTACACACTAGATGACTGGAAGATGGCCTTCGAAATCTGCGGCGCTGACGGAGCCGTAAAAGGCACAAAAGCGAGGCTACTCTCACCGACCGAAGTGAACATGTATAAGGATATCCACATTCCGAAATTCGTGCCGAAGGTTCTGGCCGACGGAACAGCCTACGACGGAATTCATCACAACAACCAGATCTACCAGAAGCTGCCGCGAGAGATCATTGAGTGTGATGCCTTTATCTGTATTCCGGTTGTTAAAGACCATGAAGCGGCGACCATTACCATCAGCATGAAGAAGCTCATGGGTAACATCTGGAACCGTAAAGATTACCATCGCTACGGCCTGCACGACTGCATCGCCGAGCTCAACATGGCGCTTCGACCTACACTGATCATCGCGGATGCAACTCGCGCACTTCAGACTCGCGGACCAAAGGGTCCCGGCGAAGTCACCATTCCGAACAAAGTGGTGGTCGGCATTGACCCGGTGGCAATCGACTCTTACTGCACCCGATTCCTCACCGTGAAGGGCGTCACGCCAGATCAGGTTAGACATCTGGTTCTGGCCAATCAGCTTGGTCGCGGCGAGATCGATATGGACAAGGTTAAGATCAAAGAGTTGGCAGGTCCAAACGCTTAAGTCGTAGATTCCCACTCTAACATTGGCGTTAGTGAGCTGCAAGAATTTGAAATAGGTGATGAGGTAGAGAATGGCAGTTGATACCCCTGGTATGGGCAAGCCTGTAGAAGTGACCGTGCCGGTAAAGCGGGCTTTTACGGCTGAAGAGAAGAAGAAGATGGTGGAGGCGCCCGGTAATGTGGGAGCAACCAGAACCGTCTTCATTCGTCGAAGCGTCCAATTGTTCACCTTTGGACTTTTTGTCCTCTTCTTCTTCCTGACGACGGTGAACTCACAGCATCTGACGTGGATTCCGAAGAACCTCTTCATGACGCTCGACTTCCTCGACACGTTGAAGAACGGAATCGCGTCTCACCACTGGGCGATCTATGCGATTGGGCCGGGAGTCTTCATCCTGCTGCTGACCGCCTGGGGCGGACGCATCTTCTGCGGATGGATATGCCCGCTCGGTACCGTCATTGATATCACAGACAAGCTGCTCTACCGCAAGGGTCGACTTTTCTACAATAAGAAGCGCTCAGATACTCGCCGATTCCGCAACTGGAAATACATCTACCTGTTGCTGGGATTGGGTGCTATTGTATTCGGCGTAGATATTCTTGCCTTCGGCGATCCGCTCAGCCTGATCACCCGCACCTTCACCTTCTGCTTCTACGCGCCAATCGCCTATATCTGGAATGGCGTGCTCAGCATGGGGGATCAAATCGGGTTCAATCGCACCGCTGCCCACCTCTTTGGTTGGGAGATGAGCAACTGGCACATGCAGAACCTGTCGTATTTCAACGGAGTGCCTGTGCTCTTGATGTTCATCGGGATCATCGCGCTATCTGGTTATCAAGAGCGATTCTGGTGCCGTAACCTCTGTCCCTACGGCGGATTACTTGCCGTAATCAGTCGCGTCTCCTGGCTGCGACATTACATCAAAATGGATGGATGTATTCGATGTAAGAAGTGCGAAGTCCAGAGTCGAATGGGCTGTTACGAGAACCTTGATCGCAAGGCGACGGCTCCACCGGAGCATAACATCGCGGAGTGTATCCAGTGTTTTAGATGTGAGACGATCTGCCCGACGGACGTTATTCAGATCCAATCGAAGGTCCCTGCGGCCATCAAAGAGCGTCTGAAACTGACCCCCGTCGGCGACGCTCCTCGACCGGAACGACAGGCTGACATTGACCTCGGTCGACGCCGAACTATCGCCGCCCTTGGATCGGGAATGATCTGGGGAGCGACGGCCAAGGCCGGAGCGGACAACTATCAGGGAAAAATGCGCCGTTACCCGCGCAACAACAAGGCCATGCGACCGCCAGGCGCCCTGCCAGAAAAAGAGTTCCTCTCCGCATGTACCCGTTGTGCAGAGTGTATGAAGGTCTGCCCGACCAATGCCCTGCAGCCAGCGTTATTTGAGACAGGGCTTGAAGGCATCTGGACGCCGATGCTCGTTCCGAGCGTTGGGCCATGCGCCGAAAAATGTACGAGCTGCGGCGATGTCTGCCCGACCCACGCCATTCGACCGTTCTCATGGCAAGATAAGCGCTACAAGATCAAAATGGGCCTCGCCAACGTGAACCAGTCGACCTGCGTGGCATGGAATGGTGGTCGAGACTGCGTAGTTTGCGCCGAAGTCTGCCCGTATTCCGCAGTCGTCTTCCGAGACAAGTGGGATGATGGCTTGCAGAAAGATCCGAGTCGACCAATCTCTGATCCGGGAAACAAGGGCAAGCTAAAGCGTGTTCCGACAGTCGACGAAAAGCTTTGTACCGGTTGCGGCCTCTGCGAATATCACTGCCCGGTTTTGCCGGATCACTCTATTGTGGTCTACACGTTCCAGGAAGATCGCGATTTCAACGCACCGTCCGAAACGCCAATGGATGGGTTCTACCGAAACAACTGGACTGCCCGCAAAGAGGGTGGCAAAGACGCCGAGTATGACAAGACGAAGAAGGAATACGAACAGCGCGCCAATCTGATGGGTCCGGGCGCACCTACTACGCCGGGTTCAGGCAAGTAGCAGATAATTCCGGGTCTCACGTTCAATGAATGGAGACGTGAACCAAAATTCGAAGTGAAAGTGATTCAGAGTGAAACGCGGCCCCCTCATTGCCCTGGGAATTTGCGCATTTCTGCTGATCTACCTGTTGATGGTAGGTTTGTCGATGAGCAAGCAATCGGTTCCAGACATGAATCGCGAGAACGCCACGATCATGCTCAACGAATTGGGCAGCGCGTTTCAGGATGCAAGTCCCGCTAGAGTTTTGGCCTTCGCTGCGCCTGAAGCTACAGTCGCCGGGCAGGACCTGGATAATACTCGAAAGTTGCTGGTAGCCGTCTTTCGGGAATTGAAGCACCCGAGGGTCGACTGGTCAGACATCAATGTGGAACACGATGCAGACCGGGCTCACGTGACTGCAAGAGTAGAAGTGCGCGACGGCGATACTTCAAAATATGACGCTAAGCTCGGGTTTGTAATTGTAAAGCGTACCGAGTCGAAACTGTTCGGCCTGGTAAAGGTCGACCGCTGGAAGATTCTCTCGGTAGATGCACCGAACATACCGGACATCAAGTAACAAGGTGTTACTTGCGCCGGAGGATTGGTCGTACCATTGCTTTCCGTTGGAGAGTGAGGGAGAAACTCAAATCTCACTCAATCGCGTCGCGGAGATCGGGCTAGAATTAGTCCGAGTTGCAGCCAAATCACGCGATCTTTCGGAGATAGGAATGCCGATTCACTGGGCGCACCGATTTGTGAATTCGCAGTCAAAAGTCGGGGATTGGCCGGATGTAGTGGACGCAAAGACTGGGAAAGTGATTTCCGGGATATCGCGGGAGAAACCCTGTAAGTTCCTGAAGGAGCTGGGGGATCTACTGCAATCGTCCGAATTTGACCATGCCGTGGAACTGGCAGAGTCATTCAGGCCGTAGTTCAGACAATTGTATTGGCGGGGAGCAGGGTGGTCTCTCCGTAATTTCGTAGAATACCGCCCATCGTGATTTTCACAAGGAGACCAAGATGAACAGGAACGAAGGAAACGATTCCTCGGCACAGAAGTCGCTGAGAACCCTCTCCCGCCGCGAATTTGTAGGCAAGCTATCCGCCACCGCTGGCGGCGCAGGTCTTCTTACCGTCGCCTTCACGGGCTGCGCACTAACCCCGAGCCAGAAGGCTGAGGCACGTGAAGCCGTCCTCGACACCATCGGCAAAGTGCCGAAGGTTAAGCTCAACAAGAGACTCGGTGGATTTGAAGCCAGCCGAGTGACCATCTGCCAGGATTGCCCGGTCGACCTCATTGGTCCGGCCCTCGCCGCAGGCATGAACACCATCCACAAGGGTGGCTACTGGAGCCGAAGCCAGACTCCAGACGAAATTTTGAAACTCCCGCGCGAATCCTTGTTCATCGACACCACGGTAGACAACACACCGAGAAACCCCGATGACGAAGAATCTGCATACAATCAGGTCACCCGCGAACTCGAAAAAACCGGCCTGAAGTATTTTGACGTCTTTCGCGCCCACTTTGGCTGGCACACGCTCGCGCAGTTCAACAACGGACAGAACGCCAGCTACCGAGCCTTCCTGCGCCTCAAGAAAGAGGGCAACGTCCTC
>JBDUAM010000612.1:0-2348 GCA_040004655.1 Chthonomonadales bacterium
TCGTCGTCGGCTGGCAAAGACGAAAAGCGCCCCTGCCATTGGATCGGCCTTGAGGGCAGAAGTGGTCTTCTTGTAAGCTGCGCTATGTCGGCCATCGAGCGTTCGGATAGTTCCGTTTTTGCTGAGTGTAGTGTCAAAGAAGGAGAGAGCCAGCGCAGCACCGGGCTGAGTTCCGCCGGAAAGCCAGTCCCATGTTTCAACGAGCAAGACTGCGTTGGCAGGAACCTGAACAGCAGGCAATCCCCGCGGAACATAGCTCTGTTGAATTCCGTTCGGAGCCCACCAGTCTACGATGTCGTCAGAGATTCCGTAAGAGGAATTGTAACCGAAGCTTGAGCTGGTCAAAGCTGCGGGATTGTAAGGAGCATCCGGGCATCGGAAAACTGGGGAGAGGTCTTTAATGGTTGCCTGTTTATTGGTACCAATTCCAGTTCCATTTGCCTTCTGAATGTACGGCGCAACAAGTTGAGGCCAGTACCATTGGGGGCTCGTGTACGTTCCGGTTGCAGGAACATAGCCGCTGAAGTACGGGCAATATTGTTCATCGAAATCCTGAACATACATCATGATTCCGAGGCCGATCTGTCGCGCGTTGGACTGGCAGGATGCCTTACGCGCAGCTGCGCGTGCCTGAGCGAAGACCGGGAAGAGAATTGCCGCTAATATAGCGATAATTGCGATTACAACGAGTAGTTCAATAAGGGTGAAACCACTCTTACGACTCGATTGAAAACCTTTCACTTTTGCCTCCTGTAATAGAGAATGCGGAATCGGCTCTCGCTTTAACCGCGATTTAATGAAAATGACGAGGTCATTGTACCACACTGCCTGACGAACCAAACACAACAATTTATGTAGCATAGCGATCCATGTTGCGCAATCCAATTCCGTGGACAGAAATACTCCTTGTTTGATTTGATAGTCGATTGCCGTATTCATTCAGTTCAGGGAATTTCGCTGAACAACCTGCTTAATTTTGACCATTGACTCTTTTCGGATGTTGGTCCGGTGGTCAGTACATAGCCATCATCGGTCAGTACTACATGGCTGCCCGCAGCGCTGGATAGGCCGAGGGATTCCCTGGCAGAGACCATTGCCTGCGCAGCATCATGACGGGCTTGGGACCAACCCGGTATCTCCATGGCCCACGGCTCGGATGCATATCCGTCCTGATAGACCTGCTCGGCAAGATAATGGACGTAAAATACGCGTCGAATGCGATCCGATGTGTTTACCTGCGACCCATGAGGCGTCGATAACGCGTGGAAGAGAACATCACCAGGTTCCATTACGATGGGGACTGCCTCTTCTGCATTGAACCACTCTTCGTTGGCCTTGACGGTCAAGTCTATATGGCCATCGAGATGTTTGCCAGGGATGGCGTAGACGCAACCGTTCTCCTCGTCAGAATGATCGAGGTATATATCCGTCGTGAAATTCGGAGTGGGGTAAGTTTGGAGTCGATCCGGGTTGCGATATGGCGGATCCTGATGCCAGGGAACCGCTGCGCCGACAAGCGGGAGTTTGACCACAAGCGAATCATTCCAGGGGTAGAAGGGCTCGCCGATGCACTGTCCGATGGCTTCCAACAGCAGTGGATTCGCGGTGACGGCCTGAAAGATGGGATCTCGCTGCCACATGTTTTCGGAACGCCAGTAGACTTCTTTGCCATCGGGTCCGGCAAGGTATTTGTGGTCTGAGCCCTGTCTGGCGACGCCTTCTTCGACCACACGATCCGCCGCCGCAAGGAGAAGATCGAGATCATTTCCGGAGATCAGGCCACGTAAAATGGTAAATCCTGCCGCATGAAAACACTCTATTTCAAACTCTTCGAGCATGGGAATAATCTCCGGTAAGGCAGGAATTTGGGGGTTGAATCGACCAATTGCTGATTATGCCTGATATTAAACCACTGGTCACGGATTTGAAACGAGTTTTCTCGCTTGCCAGGCGCAAACGTCGAGAGAACTTCGACTTCCGAACGTGGGTGAAGAGTGAACTCCCGATGCCGGACGGGCAGCTGGATGCTACGGTTCAGCGCGTGGCACGAGAAGTTTCGGCACAAATTGACTGCACCACCTGCGGAAATTGTTGTCGCAGCTTGCAGATTGCCGTAGACAATGATGACATTGCCCTGGTCCCTACCTTTATCCTGACCCCCTTAACTTACCTGGGCGGGGTCTTTTATGCCTTAGAGATGGTCCCCCCCTTGGCCCGCACCTTAAGTTACTGGAACCCCATGTTCTACCTGGTCAGTGCCTTTCGCTATGCCATGCTGGGCTTCTCAGAAGTCCCGCCCCTGCGTATCGCGGCCGTCCTTTTAGGCCTGGCCCTGGCGATTTTCGGGG
>JBDUAM010000351.1:0-7798 GCA_040004655.1 Chthonomonadales bacterium
AACGACCTTAACAGTTATCGACCCAATACTTCATACACGCTTGCCGGAAACTCACGATGAACCGAACCGATTGCCGCGTTCTTACGGGGATAAAGAGGTCGGTGTGGTGAGCGTTCATAACCACTACGCGACGAGGCAGGAAGTTGGCTGACCACAATGTTGGCTTAGAACGACGAGACGTTGTAGGGCCTGTCGCCGCGCTGCGAGTTGATCAGGTGTTTCCGATGAATGTACGGCAAGAGCCGAAATCTGAGGATGCTCGGATGTCGGCTCAAATTCAAGCGGCTTGACTCGTTCACTTGCCCCGGCTCCTCTGTCCATATACCGAGAGCGCTACACGAGCGACTATGATGCTCCCTTCGGAGGAGTGGCGCGGAGCGGCAATACCGTCCTCTAAAGAGGGTTTCCACTGGGCCATTGATGCCCCGGACTCTCGCCGGGCGAGGCAGCGTTCAAGATAAGGACAATTGCTTCGCGACGCCCGTCTGCTGAACTCGCCAACGAAACATCGCGACGCTGACGCCGTATCGTCGGGCACCTCTGTCAATACAGCCATCGTTTTGCATCCAGTGGAGCGCGGCCTCTCGGGGCACAAGCAGAGCTCCCGCCTGCCAGTCGGCCTCAGCCTCAAGTCGCGGGTCCCAGTTGCGACAGCCTCCGGCCCCTAGCGCTGGAGCGACAGGGTGCTCCAGCAGAATATGGGAGAGTTCATGCGCAAGTGAAGACGCCTGTCTCCCCGGTGGATGTGAGGGATTGTACGCGATAACTTTGGCTGTCCCGTGACACACGGTCACCGCGGAGAAGCCTGAGCGCTGGGAAAGTAAGCACCGTATGCTTGACTCTGCTGCACCGAAATCAACCAGATTGTCAATCGGAACCACCGGGATTAGCAGAGACTCGCAGATAGCAAGGCAATCAATCGGGTCGAGATTTCGGAGTCCATGCTCAGCCCGGACCTCACACGCGACACGTTCTGAGCGGGCCTTAAACCCGTGTGCGAACTTGATCGCCATTTCATTTCTTCCGCTGAACAAGTAACCCGTAGGCAGCCCGGATTATGTCCTCAAGCGCGTGTGCTTGCTCGTCTGTGACGTTCTTGTCCGCTCTCAGGTAAGAGGAGATCATTGCCACCGGATCGCTCGCAGCTGGATTCTTGCGCAGTGGCAACAGAAACCCCTCTTGCGAACTGCCGAGCCACCGAATCAGAGTGGCGAACGTATCCACGTCAGGCTTCAACCCCTGAGCCATCCGCGTAAACGTCGACGGCGTGATTTTAAGTTGACTCGCTAGGCTGCGCCAACTCAGGTTCTCGCGTTGCCTCTTGCGATCCAGTTCGGAATACAGGGCTTCGACATCTACCGTGGTATCGGGCATGCGGTTGTTTGATTTTACAGCCATTAGTTTGACATTTGCAATATGCTCCTGTATTCTGAATTACAAACAACCGTTGCAATTACCGAACATCTGACCGGAGGACTTGTGGACCCAAGAATAAAGCACATCATTGTTCTCATGCTCGAAAACCGATCTTTTGACCACATGCTCGGACATTCGGGTCTGCCTGGAACCGAGCCGCTCACTGGAACAAGCCGGACCAACAACGATGATGACGGAGAGCCCGTCTCGGCCACGCCGGATGCTGACTACTCGGGCGATTTTGATCCGGATCCCGGGCACGACTTCTCGGACGTGAACCTTCAGCTTTTCGGAACCCATACGCCATCCCCAGGCCAACCGGTGGACATGAGCGGCTTCGTCAGGTCCTATGCGGAAAAGTGCGGTGGCAATGTCCCTCAATCTCGTCGCATCATGAAAGGGTTCGCCCGCAGCCGGATTCCTGCATTGGTGACTCTGGCTGAGAACTTCGCGTTGTGCAATCGCTGGTTTTCTTCGGTTCCAGGACCTACGCTCCCGAATCGGTTGTTTGCCCACTGTGGAACTTCGGGCGGCCGATTGGATATGTCGCCGGAGTACTTCTCCGGTTTCCGCACAGTTTATGAGGTTCTTGATCGATCAGGTGTTTCCGCAGCCGTCTACTCCGGCGGATGGTCCTCAACGGCAACATTCTCGTTCCTTCTCAAGAATCAGGGCTCCTGCTTCGCAACGCTTGAGGATTTCTACAGCGACTGCGATGGCGACGAGAGCGATATCCCCCCGTATTGCTTTCTGGAGCCCAGATACAGTTCAGGCTTCGTGAACGGGAGCTTTCTTCCCCAGAACGATCAGCACCCCGACAGCGACGTCCGGCAGGGCGACAAACTGGTCTACAACGTCTACAAAGCAATCCGCAAGAACAGGAAATTGTGGGAGAGTTCAATTCTGGTGATCACGTATGACGAGCATGGCGGTATGTATGATCACGTCGCGCCAGGACCGATAACCTCGCCCGACGGGAAAACCGACCTGGGGTTCGATTTCACCAGACTCGGTGTCAGGGTCCCTGCCGTGATCGTCTCGCCGTACATTTCGCCAAGTACCGTCAGTTCGCTGCTTTTTGACCATACATCTCTGATAGCCACGGCACGAAGGCAGTTCACCGGAGTCTGGCAGGATGAGGCCCTTGGCAAGCGCGCAGCTGCCGCAAACACGTTCACGGTGCCGTCCATCCTGAATAGCCCTATCCTGCGGCTCGACGATGTTCCTATCGCTGACCCGGCGCCACCTCCACCTTCTCAGGCCGAACTGCCTCTCAACGATCTTCAGCGCCAACATTTGGTTCACGCCGTATTTGTTGAGAGTCAACTGCCGCCCCACCTCCGTACGAGCATTGATCCACGAACTATAAGTACAGACCACGAAGCGGACAGCTATTGTTCCCGCGTTTACGCCCTTGCCGGCGTCGCAACTGGAGGTAGAAGGTGAACATCCGATCAAGGTTTGTCGTCGCAGTTCTTCTGGCGTGCTCCAGTGCTATGGCGGGGAGCCTGGACGACATAAAACTCTCGTGCGGACAGCGTGCCAGCATCAACGCTGGAAAACACTGGCTGGAACAATGCGTGGAGAACGTCTTTGGGGCTCCAATTCATCCGGCTCTGCAGACGATCGCGCCCGGCACCGGCTTGGGATTGGGCATCGGTGTCAGCCGTGCCTGGCGTCGCGGTGAACTCGAAATCATTCCGTCAGGTGTCGTAGTAGCCTCTGCTGATCGATCATCGCTGTTGCGAGGCGATTTGACGCTCGCGTTCCCGGCGGTTTCGCTGGGTCGTAGGATAGCGGACGCGCCGGATGGTGTGCATGAACACGGCACTAGTAGGTTGGCGCTAGACGTTGACGCCTGGGATATCGACGCCAAGGCGTCGATATCTTTTCGCGCCCGCCGGATTGAGGCTCAAAGGCAGGCATTCTATGGCGAGAGCACCTTTTCAACTCTTTCAGGATTGGCCTATTACCACCAACGTGAAACTTCGTTCGGCCTGACTGCGAACGACCCGATTACACCTTGGGCAGAGACCGGAGTCGCAGTTGACGAGTCAGCGCCGCATATTACCGGTGCAAACATGGGGACCGTACCACCGCTGGATCAGCGCTATCACGAAAGTTCGGCACCGGGCATTGAGTACCAACCTCGCTTCATGCGTTACGAGCCATATCTTCATCTGCGGTTCACGCATTTAGGGCATGACTTTCGCTTCACCGACCTTAAGCTCCGATATGCTTTTTACCACGATCTGGATACAAGCCGCTACTCTTTCCAGCAATTCTCTGCGACCAGCGAGACTGAGTACCAGCTGCGAATCCCATCGGTCGGAACAGCCAGCCATCGATCAGCTCTAAAGAATTTCTTGTGTCCCGAAATGAGAGGTGCCCATCATTGCAGCCTAGGCACCCTTTCGGTACTGGACAGCTTAACAGTGGCACAGATCGGCAAGGGAAGCGTAGTGCCGTTCTATCTGCAGCCCACGCTTGGCGGGGCGACCGTCGATGGATCAGACACCTTGCGGGGGTTCGTCGATTTTCGATTCCGGGGCCCAGATCGAATGTTTTTCCAAACGGAATACCGCCACGCAATTTGGGGTCCCGTTGGTCTCATCTCGTTCTATGACGTTGGCAGAGTAGCGCAAACGGTTTCGGATCTGTCTTTCGTTCATCTGCGCCATGACTTCGGCCTGGGTCTGACTATCTCTGCAACAAATAGAGTGGTAATCAGGGCCTACGTTGCCTTCGGCAGCGGTGAGCCCATTCGTCCCAACGCCAAGTTTGGCGCCGGAATCTAATTGTTGATCCGGGGAGATTTTTTTATATCCGGGCCGAGCCGCCGCCGGAGAACGCCGCGGCGGAAACGTGGCGGCGCGCCTCAAGGCCATGCCTGACGGCGCAGCGTTTACGGGTGCTTTGCCGGTTTCCGTCCATCACCTCAATCGTGATGCCGCGCAGCTTACCTGCGTCCGCGATCCTCCGCTTTTCGCAGCCTTTCCGACTTCAATTCCTCCATTGCCGCCTGCTTGAGTGCAGCTTGATACCGACCCAACCATCCACCCCAGCCATCTTCATCCGGAATAACACCGCGTTTGATCAGGAGTCGGGCGGTTTGTTTCAGATGCGTCCTGTTGCCCAACACCGCTTCAGAGTCCCCGAGATCATTGATTTCAAGACGCGCCTGCCCGTTCGCAGCCACCTTTCGGAGCCGGATGAACGACCGGGTTTTTAGTCCGCCCTGGTTCCGTGCATCTTCCATCTCGGGCGTGTAGTAGATGTGGTGGACGCGGGCATCAGTGCCTTCGAGCATCAAATATCCGCGGCCGGCATAGCGCCCATCTTCTTCCTCCCCGTGCACGAGCACGCGTCCCTCGACCGCTGTGAGATTGCGATAGTCAAGGGTCGCCACTGAAAGCCGATCATCGGACATGGGAATTCCGTGCGCGGCGAGCGTCTTCTGGCGATCCCCAATCCGCTGCATAGCCCGGAGTACCGTCTCGAAATCGCGCCGGATAAGCCAGGTATTCGGACCAGCGGGTTCAGCAAGGCCCATCTTCTGCAAGACGACAAGACGTTCACCAACTTGTTGGGCGCGGGCGCGCGAGCTGGCCGGGGCTCCCGATCCAGATGAGTTATGAAAGGTGAAGAACGCACGACTTTCGTTATCGCTGTCCCGTTCGTTTCCAGCAACCCCGATAATCCGATCGAGCGAGGTGTACCGGCATTGAGAGATTTCACGCCGTTCTGCCGCAGCGATGTCCTGCTCCTTCCGATTTCCCAGTTGCTGTGTGCACAGGTTTTCCGCGACCCTGCGGATTCCACTTTTCACGTAATCCTGATCCAGGTGCACGCGTCGGCTGTGCCCGTCAACACCCCGTAGCGCGATATGGACGTGGGGGTATTCCGTGTTGTAATGCGCGACCGCCGCCCATTCCAGCGTATCCGTTTCGAGATCGCTTCCCATCCGGATCATCAACTCTCGGGTCAAGCGTTTCAGGTCTACGCGATCCCCGAACTCCGGAGAGACGATCAGTTTCCACATGCGTTCGTCTCCGGCTTTTTGCCATCCGCCAAGCTGTTCCGAAATAGCGACCGATTCCGATTCCTGGCCGAACCCAGCAGTCTTCGGATCGCCATCGCGGGTTTCACGCGCGAGATATCGGCCATGGGCACCCCACTGCCCACGGACTGAATTGCGTGAATACATCACTCGCACGGCACAACGCTGATACCAGGGCTGGTTCGTTCGGAGCGAGCCAGTCCGTCCGCCGGCGCCCCCCTTAAGTTTCCGCGTCATCCGCGCGTGACGCATGACGGCCTTGAAGAGCCCGGATGATTTCGAAGGGTTGTTGCGGGTCTGCGGACTCGGCGGCTTTCGCGGCCTGAGTCTGAACTCCCGCTCGTCATCGTTGTTCGGCACGATCCACTAGTTCCCGCATCGCAGCGTGGGAATCCCCAACCATGCCCTGGCCAGCGGACGCCACGAATCGGACGTATCTTTCTCTGGCGCGCGCCACGCTTTGAGCGAGTGCGTCGCGCGGCGGCTCGGGG
The DNA here is from genome assembly GCA_040004655.1 of Chthonomonadales bacterium. GTDB lineage: Bacteria > Armatimonadota > Chthonomonadetes > Chthonomonadales > CAJBBX01 > JBDUAM01. The sequence goes on from JBDUAM010000351.1 coordinate 5,968, forward strand.
ACGCAGGTCAGGAACGTCTTCACGAAAACGTCTGTGACGGCAAACAGAGCCTGTTGGCCTCTGCTCACGCGGAGAATGTCCGCCGACAGACGGTCCAGATTCGCTGCGATCCGTTGGTCTGCCTCGGTGATCTCGTGTCCGCGCCCGGAGAGCTCGTTGCGAATAGCCGCGCGGATGAAAGCGCTCGGACTCAGGTAGCCTCCGTCCTTCGCTGCCTTCGCAACCTGCGTATCCTCATCCTTACTCAATCGAAATGTGATCTTTACGGTTCTGGTCGCCATCTACATCCTTCAATCAGTAAGGGTGTGGGAAGAGGCATTTCCGAACATTGAACAGGGGAAAAAGCCCGTCTGGCAAATGTCGGACGGGGCACGCAATCTGTCCGTCACCGAAGCACCACGAAACAAAGCGCCAAAGCCCCAAAACAAAAATCCAATGTCGGGCACCCTTATGTTCCACTACCAGTTGTTTTGCTGCTGAATGGTGCTGTGCTGCCTGCTGCTGGCTGCTAGTCGAGGCTGCCGACGTTGCATTTTGGGTGCAGATTGGGTGCACGGGTGTTGGCTGAGGGTGCAATCAGGGTGCAATCAGGGTGCACTCGTCCACTTTTTCAGACTGTCAGGATGCATATTGGGTGCAGAAAGGGCGCAGATGGGGTGCCCGGCATGTTCGGATTTCCTCCGCCAGCGCCCTTATATCTTGAGGGGTAAAACGGACATGATGCGCCGGCCAACAATCCGAACCCGCGCCGCGGAGACTGCCGGGGGAAACTCGGCATCCGATGGTATGTCAACCCGCGATGCGGGCAGTGGCTTATCGAACCTGATCGAAGGCAAACCTCAGTCCAAGCTCGGTCGGATTCGATGGCATTGGCCTGACATTAAGGCCGCGCTCAGGGACGGTCACCAGCTCAAGCAGGTCTGGGAGTGTCTCGTCCTGGACGGGATCGACCTGTCCTACTCCAAGTTCCGCACGTATATCGTCCGGTTGCGCAGGCTGGAAGCCGCCGGTGCCGACTTGCCGGGTTCAGCATCACCAACCCGAGAAACTGGGCCGCCGTTGCAACAGGTGACCCTCAAACGAGACCCGCTCGCGAACCTGCGCGATCGCGTGAACAAACGGCCGGGGTTCGAGTTCGATGAGAGACCTCCTGACAGGAAGAAGCTGATCTGAAGCAGAGGAGAAACGTACAGTGGGAAAACAAAATGCGGCAGTAGCCGAACAGGAGCGCAGCGATTCGGTGTCGACGATTCACCTGTCGCTGCAAGGCAAGGGCGGTGTTGGCAAAAGCCTAGTCGCCAGCTTTCTGGCGCAATACCTTCTGCAAAAGGGAACGCCGGTGCGGTGCATTGATACCGATCCGGTGAACAAGACCTTGTCGCAGTATCGGGGGTTGCCGACTGAACAGTTGAAGCTCCTCCGGGAGGGCGGTATCGATCAACGCGCTTTTGACGGACTGATGCAACAACTCCTCACGGACGACGCAGCGGTCTTTGTGGTGGACAACGGGGCGTCAACGTTCATACCGATGTGGAACTACATCCTTGAAAACAACGTCCAACAGATGTTGCGAAGTGCACGGAAGCGCCTGTACGTCCACACCGTGATTACAGGCGGCCAGGCGCTTTACGATACGCTTAACGGCTTCAGCCAGCTCGCGGAGAGTACGACCGAGCAGAACATCATCGTGTGGGTTAATGAATATTTTGGCCGGGTGGAGGAGGACGGCAAGAAATTTGCCGACATGAAGGTATTCCACGACAACGAGCACCGGGTGTTCGGGACAGTGATGATCGCCAAACGAAATCAGGACACGTTCGGGAGGGACATT
>JBDUAM010000001.1:0-2337 GCA_040004655.1 Chthonomonadales bacterium
TCGCCTTGATGCCTGCACTGATGACGACCATCTCGCAATCGAGCGAAGTTCCATCGGCAAAGGTAACTGCCGTCACAGAAGCATCACCCGTGATGGAACTGGTGAGTTTATCCAGATGGATGTGCAATCCCATCTTTTCCATAACACTCTTCAGGATTGCCCCGCCGGTGTGGTCGAGCTGATTGTTCATCAGCCAGCTCATGTTGTGGACGATATGAACTTCCACGCCATAGTTCATCAATCCACGAGCGGCTTCCAATCCGAGCAGTCCGCCGCCGATGACCACAGCCTTCTTGCATCGGTCGGCGTAGTCAGCGATCTTGTTGCAGTCGTCAATGGTTCTGAAGAGAAACACTCCGGATTTCAGGGAGTCGTCTTCCGCGTGGACACCCTTGATGGGAGGCACGAACGGTCGACTTCCCGTGGCGATCATCAGCTTATCGTAAGAGTGGTTTTCGCCACGGTCGTCGATGAGGGTCTGGGTGGATCGGTCGATGCTGTTTACCCGAACGCCGGCATGAAGCTTCACGTTGTTTTCGGCATACCAGTCGAGCGGGTTCAGGAATATTTCTGAGGCATCCTGAGACCCGTTCAGCACGTTGGAAAGAAGAATCCGGTTGTAGTTGCCGTATGGTTCGTCCCCGAACATGGTAATGTCAAAGATATCGGCGCCTCCGCGCGCCAGAATCTCTTCAACAGCCCTGGCTCCCGCCATGCCATTGCCAATAACCAGAAGCTTTTGCCTGTTCTTCATAACCAGTTTCTCCCTATATTTCCTACGGCTTTATGTCAAGTGCAACGGCTGAATGACCTGAATCCCCAATGTGAACGGAACCAGATGGTGAAGCCAGAACTGTCGCGCTGGTACCAGAATGTGCTTTTGCGACTCCACCCTCGTCGAGCCATGATCGAGTCCAACTTGGGGTGACAATCTGTAGAACTATCACTGCTACGAGCGCGATTGCAGAGAACGCGAAAAACCCAGCAGCGTACGATCCGGTGGAATCGTGCAGGTAGCCCATGGCGATGTTGAGGTAGAAACCGCCAAGTCCACCTGCTGCTCCAATCAGTCCGGTCATGACGCCGATCTCCCGCTTGAATCGCTGTGGCACGAGTTGAAAGACCGATCCATTTCCCATTCCCAGGCAGCCCATGAGAATGAAGAGGAGTATCCAGGTTGCGAAGTAGCTTGAAACGAAGAGCCCAACGCCGAGGGCTGTTACCAGCACCATGGTGTACAAGAGAGTGAGCATTTTGATGCCGCCGATCTTATCCGCCAATGCGCCGCCCACGGGCCGAAGCAGCGATCCAGCGACGATGAATGGCCAGGTCCACAGTCCAACAGCAGCTTTCGGTGCGTCGAATTGATCGACAAAGAACGTGTTGAAGAAACTGGAGAGCCCGACAAATCCGCCGAAGGTGACGAAGTAGAAGAGGCAGAACCACCAGGTGTCGCCAGTCTTCAGAACGGCCACGAAATCAGCGAGTGTTGCAGGTTTCTTGGTTGCCTGAGATGGCGGTTCTTTGGCCATAAGAGTAAAGACGGCTAATGTGAGAACAACGGGAACCATCAACATTCCCATAACCACGTGCCATCCGAACATACGGGCAAGCATTGGAGCGAAGAGCGTTGCGATCACGGTGCCGGAGTTGCCAGCGCCCGCAATCCCCATGGCCAGCCCTTGGAGGTGAGGCGGATACCATCGGGATGCCAGCGGCAGAGCCACGGCAAACGAAGCTCCAGCAAGACCCAGGAAAAATGCGATGAAGATGATGGAGTTGTACGTCCCACCCATCTGCCATCCAGCAATGAGCGGCACAAGAGTAAAGGCAAGCGAGACAATTCCTACCTTGCGGGAGCCGTACCGGTCGACCAGCAGGCCAAGAAGAATCCGCCAGAACCCGGCGGCCAGCAGCGGGATAGCTACAAGAGTTAGTTTTACGGCCGCTGGATATCCGTTGGCGACGGGTTGGAAGTCCTTACCATCCTTCGCCAGACCTGCCGCTGGTTTGAGAGCGATTACGTTCTCGTTAGGGTTGCCCACGGCGTCCGGTGACATAGCGATCTGGATGAGCTTTGATTTTGCATTTACTGCGGCGATGGTTGCCGGGTCGGCATTGTTGACTACAAACTTCTCAACAGGCTTAACACTTGCGCGGGTAGCGGTGGCAGGGTCGCCAGGTTTGATGATGAGGTTATATACGGTTTTAGGCTGATCGACCTTTAGCTTCGGGTTGTCGTGAACGGTTTGCGGACCCTTGATCAACATCGTGTACTGACCGGCCCGCTGAATCTCTGCCGATGGTGTGACACGTAAGTTCTGGCCCGTCAGGGCG
>JBDUAM010000443.1:0-2327 GCA_040004655.1 Chthonomonadales bacterium
TACGCCGCGCAACTCCTCAAGAACGATAAAATACCCATCAACCTGCTTGCCGTAGACAATCACGTCTAATCCTTTTTTGGTCCGCCCGGCATATTCCACCCAGTCTGGATTATTTACGATATCTGGAAGGTGCGCGAAGTCTTTGGGTGTCACAGGGATTTGATTGCGACTCCCCTCGATCTTTTCGTCACCATGGCGATTAATAACATGATTAACAGCGCTCTGGTCAACCTTGTGCACATAATTACTGACATCTTGCCCAGTGATTTCCTTTATGCGCGCAGCCGTAAAATTAGATACCGCAGCGTAATTTACAAAAGACCGAGGACCTTTAACTTCGCGGTCCGGCACCGTTGCAATAGCAAGAAGCTCCTCTGTAGGGTTTTCGGCCACCTGGCGTAACCAAGATGGCGCAAACTGTCCGCCTCTGTACTTACCCATACCGCCCTTTGGCACTCTTGCTTGATTCGGATCAAACGCCTTGAAGAGTATTTGAATTCGGCAATTACGGATTTGCTCAGCACGTGATAAAATAGAACTCGAGCCTGCAGTACGCGATGCTGATGACACTCCGGCAACGGAATGAAGTCCTTGCGTGGCAGGCTCTTTATTTGCCGGTTTTAATTCTCTTGCTACTCGGGGCTGCGCTGGATTAAACGCCTTGATCAGGACGGTATACCGGGTCTCATTCATTTCTTGACCTCAGTAATAGAACATCCACATCGGTAGCCCATGCACTCCAGCTTTCCGCTTTGCGGGACGTATCCATGGCTGACGATCTTCTTGATGAACTCGCTGGTCTTCATCTGGCCTAAATTGGAGAACGCGATGCAATCGGTGCAGTGCTCCTTCTTTGGGTCGCAATCCCACTTGAGAATCCGCGTGTCGCTCGTGTTACCGTAGACAAATCCCAACCAGAACGCTTCCCGGGTGGCAGCTCGGTACATGTCCATACGTTTCCCATAATTCATGCGCCCTCGCCCGCGCTTGATGTCATCAAGGAACTTACGCAGGTACTTGAATTCATCCCTCCGTAGGGCAATCAGGCGCTGGTGGTCTTCCGCCCGCAGGCTTGTGAGGTTGCCGGCGCCACGACGACCATAACGGTAGGCGTTTGCATATGCCTCACGGATCGCCGATTTCATCCTTGCCTCTATGGTGGAAAGGGGGATGTTCAGTTTTGCCGTGGTAATACCGGCCCGGGTGAGATTAACATTCTGTTCATAAACCTGGAGCAAGAAATTCAGATTTGTGCCGAGGCCGTCCAACAGTTCCGGAAGGGAGGTGAACGCGAGTTTCTGCTCTTCTTGCCAGAGCGCGTTATCGATAAATTGACCGCCGACATAACGCTTAATGCCACCACGTGGGGCACGGCGTAAATGTGCGACGGATTTTATCAGAACGCGATATCTAATCAAGGTATGCGTACCCAATCGAGTAGGTGATATTCCCAGCGGATCCGCCCTGGATTGGCTTGATCCGCCAGTTTAGCGGTAGTCCGTCATTGGCCGACACGTTGGCAGATACTGGCAATCCTGGGCACACCTTCAGGGTCGTCATAGCGACGGCCGAAAGTGCTGCGGACGTCAAGATATTCACCCACGCGGAGCTGGCAGGATCCTTGGCCTCAATAGAGACGGTAAGGGTTACTCCTGCGTCAATTGCGCTGATGTTGATATAGGCAACAGCGCCACGTGCCGTTTCGTTGGTCTTCTCGACCGGAGACGGAGACGCTGTCGTTGTCGACTGTGCAAATGCTACGCCGCACATATTGTAATTTAGGGCCATTAGATACCTCCTATTGTAACTCGGTCTTCTCTGGTTTGCCGAATGGCGATCCGGACTGGTTTGCCGATAGCCTTTTGCATCTGTGGCGGCAAGTGGCCTTGTTTCGGTTCTTGTGGTTCTTGTGGTTCCTGTGGTTCTCCATTTGGCTCTTGGCCCTGCTCTTGTCCCTGGTCTTGAGGTTGCTGGGCGGATGCCTGCGCCTGAGATTGTTGTTGCGCCGCTATCTGTTGTTGCTGTGCCATCATCTGTTGCTGCTTGGCGTCTTCCTGCTGCTGTGCACCGTCTATAAGCCCGTAGCCCTGTGCCCACGGCATTGGCAACTGCGACGCGGGGTGGTTCTGTATGTGATCCGGCATGCAAATATCGAGCTGCGCCCAAGCCTGTTCGGGATTGATCAGCCCCATTTGCAACTGGGTTGACAGCGATTGAAGGAGCGCATCACGATCTTCTTCGCCAATACCCACGAACTCGAACATGTATCGCCGATCTGGATAGAGCTTCCAGACAACGTTTCGGTTGATGAATGACTGAATAGATGT
>JBDUAM010000415.1:0-7743 GCA_040004655.1 Chthonomonadales bacterium
CACCATTCGCAAGGCAAACCGCGGAAAGAACATGCGAATCACCTGGCATGCGGGAGGCAACGTGGAAGTCGGGTTTATTGTGAAATCCAAATCAAAATGCCAGTGCTCGGTGCAGCACGACAAGTTCCCGGACGAAGCAATGATCGAGACGCTCCGAGCGTTCTGGACCGACGCTCTCACACGGTTGAAACAGTTGCTGGAAACCTGAGTTTAGTCGACTTGATCCCCACCTTTTGCCGGTACCCGGTGCGCGGGTAGTGAAGTACTTGACGCCATGCCATGGTTCCGGCACTGGTCGACTATATCCTACTTAAGCGTTACTCTTCGCGTTGACTTTGAGCTGGTAGGCTTGACTGATCCAGCCCATCAGCTCATCGTCAAGGTCTTCCTGGCTAGAAATCTTCACTTCATTATGGTAACGGCTCTTCGAGACCTGTTCGCATTTTGCCACGCGCGAATTGGCGAGGCTGTAATCGAGCACAATGTTCAGGAGTAGTCCGCTCGCACGCGGATGGACGCCTAAGAACGCCCCGCTGTCTGCGACGATGTGCGCTGAGGTCTTTTTCGTCTCCTCGGCGATAGGACCGAGGTCTCGCAATCGCCCCAGTAAGTGATCGTAAAGGTCTCGCGTAGTCTGGGATTTGTCGAAAGGGGAAGTGTTCATCGCTCATTATAGCCTACAATGATGGCGAGCAGGCGTAATCATCTGAAAACAAAACCCTGCTTGCCAGCCTTAATGTTGTGGCAAGTGTATGTGGCTATATTGCGAAAACTCGTGCAAAGTGCTCGTTCGCAGGCGGAGACTTTCTCTCGCAGGAATTTCACGTCGTATGGTGAAGTATGTGTTCATAGCCTTTCACTTCCCTCTGGAGTTTTCTTCTTATTGCAGGCGTGTTTCTCGTATTGTTCGGTCGCAAGGGGAGGGCGTATGCTTGAGATTCATAACAGATATATGGGCGCGATGATCATGATCATTGATCGTGATAACCTGGTTGGCATTGATCTGAGCAATGCGCAATTGGCTGATGCTAACCTTTTTTTGGCCGACCTTCGTGGTGCCAATTTAGCAGGCGCCAACCTGGACAGTGCAGACTTGAATTCCGCCAATCTGCTCGAAGCTAATTTACAAGATGCAAATCTGAGCTATGCCAACCTCATTCGCGCCGACTTGGGGATAGCCAATTTGACAGGAGCAAAACTCATAGTGGCTGACCTCCGTGAAGCCGATCTCACAGCAGCCGACCTTGTTGGTGCGGATCTCAGTGGGGCTTTTCTGACCAACGCAATTCTGCAAAGCGCCAACCTGACGGGAGCCGATATTAGCAAGACCGATCTCACAGGAGCGACATGCCTGGATACCGCAATCTGGACGGGCGCAAAGTACTCGACCGGAGAACATGCCACAAAATGGCCGACTGATTTTAGCGCCGATGAAGCCGAAAGGCGTGGAGCAATACCGGCCTAACCACTTCGTCCCAGTTGGCGACAAGGTGGGGACTTTCTCTGGCAGGAATTTCACGCCGTATGGTGAAGTAAGTGTTCATGGCCTTTCACTTCCCACTGGAGTTTTCTTCTTAATGCTCGCACACGTCTTCAGCAGCGCGCTCTTCGGCATCGACGCCTATCCCATCGACGTGGAAGTGGACATCACCACCGGAATGCCCATGTGGAATCTGGTGGGTCTGCCGGACGCTGCCGTGAAGGAGAGCCAGGAGCGCGTTCGATCCGCCGTGCGGAACTCCAGCTACGATTTTCCCGCTCGACGCATTACCATCAACCTCGCCCCCGCCGACATCCGCAAAGAGGGACCGAGTTTTGACTTGCCCATCGCGGTCGGGATCATGGTCGCATCGGAGCAACTCACTTCCAACATCCTTGCTGAGACCGTGATCGTGGGGGAGCTATCCCTGGATGGCTCCGTGCGCAGCGTGAATGGCGTCTTGCCGATTGCACTGGCTGCGAAGACCCACGGATTCAAGCGGATCATCGTACCGGAAGCCAATGTTCAGGAAGCCGCGATTGTCGGCGATCTGCTTGTTTACCCGGTGAAGAACATTCAGGATGTCGCGCAGGTTTTGCATCTGCCGGATACCCGAAAACCCGTATCCCACGACCCCGCGACGCTGATGCTGGACGAACCGACCTACGCTCTGGACTTTGCCGACGTGAAGGGCCAGGAGAATGTGAAGCGCGCGCTGGAAGTCGCGGCGGCGGGCGGGCATAATCTGCTAATGATCGGTCCTCCCGGCAGCGGGAAGACCATGCTCGCTCGCCGATTGCCGACCATTCTACCACCCATGACCGTGGGAGAGGCGCTGGAGACGACCAAACTCTACTCGGTCTCCGGCATGATGCAGAGTAACACGTCGCTGATTGTCAATCGACCGTTTCGATCTCCGCATCACACGCTTTCGAATGCCGCGCTGGTCGGTGGGGGAACTATCCCGAAACCCGGCGAAGTGAGCCTGAGTCATAACGGCGTCCTCTTTCTGGACGAGTTACCAGAGTTCAAACGGGATGGCCTGGAAGTACTGCGCCAGCCTCTGGAAGATGGTGTGGTGACCATTGCGCGGGTTCACGCCTCGCTGCAATATCCCGCGCGGTTTGTGCTGGCTGCCGCGATGAACCCCTGCGTCTGCGGCTATTTTGGCGATAACTTCAGGCAGTGCACCTGCTCGCCGGGAATGGTGAGAAAGTATCAACAGCGAATTTCGGGACCATTACTCGACCGCATCGACCTTCACATTGAAGTTCCACGCCTGTCGGAGGATGAGATGGTCGGCCAGCGGACCTCTGAGCCATCTGCCTCCATTCGCAAGCGCGTGATGGCGGCACGGGATCGGCAGAGCTCCCGCTTTGAGGGCCGAACCTTCTACTGCAACGCGCAGATGGGCGCGCGGGAGATCAGAGAATTCTGCGTGGTGAGCGACACGGTTAGAAACGTTTTGCGGCAAGCCATTCAGCAACTATCCCTCTCCGCTCGCGCCTATGACCGCCTGCTGAAGGTCGCTCGAACCCTCGCCGACCTGGGTGGATCGGATGAAATAGAAGTCGCCCACGTGGCAGAGGCGATTCAGTTTAGAACTCTGGATCGGAAGATGTGGCTGTGATCTGAATGCTGCAGGATGAATGCTTAATATGGCGACGGCGACCAACCGGAGAATTTGCCTTTATAGGTGTGATTTCTAAGTTGACACTTCATAGAACAGAAGAATTTACGTAATTCCATGAATCTCGACCTAAAAAACCAAACAGCAGTAATCATCGGTGCGGCGCAGGGCATCGGACTTGCCATTGCCGAGGCGTTTGCTCGCGAGTCGGCTAATGTCGTGCTCATAGACTTGAAGACAGATGTTGTTGAGACGGCTACTCGTGTAGCCTGTGAGACTGGCGTCAAGGCGCTTGGTATTCAGGCGGATGCATCCAAATACGCCGACATGCAGGCAGTCGCCTCTAACGTGCTCCAGACATTTGGAAGTTATCAACATGTTGTGATGGCTGCCGGCGTTGGCTCGGGGAAGTTTGGGTTTCCGTTCTGGAATCTGGAGCCATCCGATTGGCCGCGTGTGTTTCAGGTGAACGTGTTTGGTGCCGTGAATGTGGCACACGCCTTCACGCCGACCCTCGTAACCCAACGCGCCGGGACCATTCAGTTTATCGCGTCGGTGGCGGGGCAGATCGGGTCGCAGAGTGATCCGCCATACAGCGCATCCAAGGCGGCGTTGATCAACTTTTCTCAGTGTGCCGCCAAGGACCTGGCTCCGCACAATGTTCGGGTCAACACCATCTGCCCGGGAATGGTGCGCACCGAGTTGAGCGAGAACATGTTCAACTCCTGGCTCGCCTCTCAGCCGGATAGTCCCGCGATTACGTTTGATGAGTGGGCGGAGTCGAAGATCAAGAACGTGGTCCCGCTCGGCCGCTGGCAATCGGCGGAGGAGATCGCGAACATGTGCGTCTTCCTCGCCTCCGATGCCGCCGCCAACATCACCGGCCAGACGATCAATGTCGACGGCGGATACGTGATGCACTGGTGAAAACCGGCCCGTTTCCGGTACAACTAAGCACGAATTGCAATAACTCCGACGCACCGAAGGAACCATGACAAAAGCAACGCTCCCCTATAGCCCAACGGCTTACGACTACCTCGAGATCGACCTCCCGCAGGTCTGGACCGTGCGACATCTGGTCGACGCCCCCGTCATCGCGGATGTGGTGGCGTCCACTCGTCCGTGCGTCAGCGAGATTGCAGCCGATCCGCGGGTTCGGCCCGGCGCCGAGGTGGCCATTGGTGTTGGCAGTCGTGGCATTGCCAATCTGCAAATGGTCGTTCTGACGGTCATCATGGAGCTCCAGGCGCTTGGGTGCAAACCGTTTGTCGTACCGGCAATGGGCAGCCACGGCGGTGCAACTGCGGCCGGTCAGCGCCAGCTTCTGGCGGAATATGGAATCACCGAGGCCGAACTCGGAGTAGAGATCCGCGCGACCATGGAGGTCGAACAGGTCGGTGCGCTCGAGGATGGCTACCCAGTCTATTTCGACAAGAATGCCTACGCCGCCGATGCAGTCGTCCTGATCAATCGCATCAAGCATCACACGGATTTTTCGGGAGACATTGAGAGCGGTATCTGCAAGATGGCCGCCATCGGGTTGGGAAAGCAGTACGGCGCCGAGCGCATCCACCGATATGGCGCCGACGGATTGCGCAACATCATCCCGCAGGTCGGGCGCAAGCTGGTGCAGTCGACCAACATCATTGGCGGGATCGCTTTGATTGAAAATGGCCGTGGGGAGACGGCAGAAATTCACGCAGTTACTCCGGAGGGAATCGGCGGGCAACAGGAGCGTGATCTGCTCAAGCGATCCAAAGAACTCGCGCCAAAGCTGGCGTTTGATGAAGTGGATGTTCTCGTGCTTGATGAGATGGGAAAAAACATCAGCGGCGCGGGGATGGACACGCATGTGATCGGGCGCGTAGAGATGCCGAGCATCGACGGATCGACGTGGCCGGGACCCAATGTTCGTGTAGTTACGGTGCTGAGTTTGACCCCTGAGTCGCATGGGAATGCATCAGGCCTAGGATTGGCTGACATCATCACGCTGCAGATGTTTGGGTCGATAAATTGGGACTACACGGTCACCAATCAACGTACCAGTTGTGAGGGCGGAGTTCGACGTGGGCGAATTCCCGTTGTGCTGGAATCGTCGGAGGGAGCTGTCCGGAGTTCTATCGGCGGTTGCGGGCGCGGAGATTATTCGTCTGTAAAGATAGTACGCATTCGCAATACTGCTTTCACCACGGTTATGCAAATCACGGAACCGTTGCTTGCCGAGGCGAGATCACGGGCAGATATCGAGATAATCTCAGGACCTGAGCCAATGGACCTCAATAAGTTGGTAGGGGCTTAGGTATTCGATATAATTGCGAGTATTCAGTTGCATAGTCGTTTTTGGAGCCGATATATTCTTAACCCGACACCGAGCAGGCGGCGTCTACATCTACGCCGATACCCATGCCAAGTGGCACAAAATGCCAATCATTTGGGATCCGACTTCGGTTGGCGGAATTCCCCCAAACAATTGGACCTTGGTCCCAGCTGTCGCAACAACGTTGCCGACCTCTATCTACGCCCAGTGGTTCCCATGGGTTGAGGAAATGAGTCCTGGTAGTTTCTCACGCTATATAGTCAAAAATAAATCGACCTCCCAATTTGGGAGGTCGCATTTTTTGAGTATGTAATCAAGGATTGTCTACGTAGTACACTTCACCGACTGGCTTAAAGGTCTCGCCCCAAACCTCGCGGCATAACCTCGCGGCTTCATCCGGGCTGATCTCAACCAGCGGATGCACCATCAACCACATCGGGATAGGCGCTGAACCGTTGTCTACACTCTGCAAGTAACTGTAGCCGCCAAGAAGCTTTGAACCCTGCCTCTGATAGAACCTGATTCGTCGACGGGCTAATTCATTTGGATCAGTGGTTTTCGGAATGTCAACTTCGTAGGTAAGACTGTCGAACTTGAGGTCTTTCGCCATATCTACAAGTAGGCCATAGGCTTTGGCGCCCAGCCCCTGGTTTCGTACCGTCTCGTCCATAGCGATGTACCAGATGCAGAGTGATTTCTCATCCCTGTCTAATTCAAACATAGTGATGCCGAGCACTGTTTCAGGGTTGTCGCTGGCGACAAAGGCATAGACAAGGTGGTCGTGCTCTTCTTCTTTCTCCCAGTTCGCAAAGAGCTTCTCAAAGAAGCCAACAGTCATCTGCTCGTCAATGGGAAAGCTGGCATCGTAAATTTCGAGCCAGGGCTTCCAGAAGGGAGAATCCTTAGATGTAATCGGTGAAAGTTGTATTCTTTTCATCGTCGTTGATCTTTCATTGGTTCGTTGTTGGTAGGATTGCAACAGGTTCGGTTGCCGCTTTATACTTTGACATATTCAGTTGAAGGTATTCGACTGAACAAAATACGTCGCGTGTAAATGCGATGTTGCCCTTCAGGTGATTTAAATTCGTTTGCAGCGTATCCATAATTGTTGTAAACGTAGTAGTCTCATTTCTTGCAAATGAACGGTGCGCATATTGTATAACGGAAAGGTGGTAGATAAGATAAATGATACCGAATTCACATCACTACATTACTGACTGCCCGGTCGCTTGAATAGTATTTTACCAGCAAAAGAGGCGAGTATAAAAATGAAAATCGTTTTGAAAAATGACAATTAAACAAAAAGCGACCTCCCCGAAACAGGGAGGCCACTAAATATATGTGGGGCGAGCGACGGGGATCGAACCCGCGACCTACAGAGCCACAATCTGTCACTCTAACCAACTGAGCTACGCCCGCCACGAGAGAACATTATATCTCAAAGCGGCAGGTTTGTGCAAACCTCGAACCTACTCAGACGATACAGAGTTCGTATGCCTGCTTCAGGCTCTCGATGGGTTTGCGCTTCGGGATGAACTCGTGGGCGAAATAACCCTTGAATCCGGTATCAGCAATGGCGGTTGCGATTCGAGGATAGTGTAGTTCCTGCGACTCGTCGATCTCATTGCGACCCGGTACTCCGCCCGTATGGAAATGGCCGATGTACTGGATGTTTTTCTGAATGGTGTCGATCACGTCGCCTTCCATGATCTGCATGTGGTAGATGTCGTAGAGCAACTTGAATCGGTCCGAACCGACGCGTTTGCATAGTTCGACTGCCCAGGCCGTATGGTCGCACATGTAGTCATGATGATCGTGTTTGCTGTTGAGAAGCTCCATACAGACCGTGACGCCAAGACTCTCCGCAATAGGCATGATGCGCTTGAGGCCCTTCGCGCAGTTCTCCATGCCTTCCGCATCCGGCATTCCCCTGCGATTGCCGCTGAAGACAATCATGTTCGGAAGTCCGGCAGCCTTGACCAGCGGAAGTAGTCGCTCCGATTCCTTGAGGAATTTGTCGTGCAGGGCTGGATTGTTAAATCCATCCGGGATGGTTGTCGGGCCGTTTGCCATGCTGCATGTCAGGTTGTACTTTTTGCATGTGGCCCAGTCGTTCTCGCCGAGCAACTCCACACTCTTGATTCCGATAGCGGCGGAAGCTTCGCAGAGTTCGTCCAGCGTGAGTTTGCTGTAGCACCACTTGCAGACGGATTGGTTCAGTCGACCCGGCGCGCGAGGTGTTATTGCGGCTTCCGCGTCTCCACCCGTTAACACAGCTCCAGCAACTCCGGCAATGGCGCCGAGCGCAGTACGTCG
>JBDUAM010000453.1:0-2326 GCA_040004655.1 Chthonomonadales bacterium
CGAGAACCACTTCGTCCCCATCCGCCGTCGCGCCGTGCTCCAGCGCATCGTACAGGTAAGTTCGCGAGGTCACAAAGGGTGTGAGCGCGAAGCGCGCAGCATCTTCGATCCCGTCGAACGGGCCCCGACCCGGCGCGGAGATGTATTCGATATCGATGTTAGGCCACGCGCGGAACTCGTCGATAAATTCCCGCTCATCGGTGAGCTTCGGAGAATGGCTGGTGGGAAGAACGCTCGATAGCGCGTGTAACCGATGATTTCCGCGTGCCAGGCTCGTGGCAGCGAGAGCTGCCAAAGCCGACGAATCGAGCCCGCCGCTGAAATACACGGCTACCCGTCGGGAGTCCCCAATTCGGTTCTCCACCGATTGGCTGAGGATGTGGTGCAATGCCTCAAAAGCATCCTCGGGCCGCGGTGGAACCAGGTCCGGCAGAATCTCTGGCGTCCAGTATGTGTGTTGTCGAATACCGCGCTCGTTAACCAGCAGCCAGGTCGCGGCCGGGAGCCCGACAATGCCCGAATGCAGTGTCTCTTCGGGATAGTTGCAATCGGAAAAAAACACCGCCATATCCGCCAGCTTCCGGCGGTTTAGCTCTGGCGCGGTTCCTGAAATCTCAAAAATCGACCGGGGGTCCGTCGCGAAAAAGAACTTCGACGCCTTCCAGAGATAATAAAAAGGGCGCGAACCCAGATGATCCCGGCAACAAAAGAGGTGCTTCCTGGAGTCGTCCCAGATCGCAAAGGAATAATCGCCCGCCAGGTACTTGACGCACCCTTCATTCCATTTTGAATAGGCGGCAATAAGTAGTTCTTCGTCAGAGCTCGTCGCCAGTGATGGTTGACCGAGCGCACTGGCTAAGTCTAGTTTGTTGTGTAGTTCGGCGTCTGCCGCGATCGCAAGTGTTCGACCGGTTCGGGTGCTTGAGAGAAATCGGACCTGTGACCGGGTGGTGTTAACTGAGGAGGTTTTTGAGAGCCAGTCCGGAACGAAAATGCAAAAAGGAGACGAATCGCCGAATTCGGCGATTCCCCCTATCTCGATTCTACGGTTCAAGTTCGCTGTCCCCCATTACAGAGGGATGGTACATTCAAAGTCAGCCAGACTTCGGATGGCGCAGTCGTTTAGGAGTGGTTGTCACCGGGGGGGCTGCCGTCGGCACCAAGGCCCGCTTGCGCAAGGATCACTGAGTCAGCCCGCCCTAAAAATTCTAGCTGAGGCGAATGATAACTCCTTGATTGGGAATGCTGAATCGATACCGCGTTGTCTTTAATTTCCGCCATAGCTGACCACCCTCCACATAAATACTAGCGTATTACCTCAAAATAATAACACGGATGCGCTCCAGCCGAATCGATTTCTGAGAAAAGCTGCCCGCGATTATGCATAGTAGGGCGCCGACCGTGCATAAAATCACCAGAACGCGACCAAACCTCGTTCCCAAAAACATTCTGGTGACGTTCAAGCCTAGCTGTGGTAAGATTTCCAACAGTTTCAGCCGCGACGGGCTCCCTTTTCGCCGGTACTGGGACTTTTATTGACACGTGGGTCATGGCTGTATCGTATACTCAATCCAATCGGACCAAACGTGTTCGATATTAAGAGGAGGAATTCGCAATGTTGCGTACTTTAGGTTTTTCACTTTTCTGTACAGCGTTTGCTGTCGCCACAATGAATGCTGGTCAGATTCAAATCGGGGGCGCCACTGGCTTGTCGGCTGCTTACGTCGGAGCTCAGGGTGCCGGTGTCGGGCAGCGCTCCTATTCACAGACTCTTTTCGTCGGTGACACCTTCAACGGCGCCGCCCCGGTAATGCCCTCTGGATCCCTTACAGATAGCAATAATAAGGTGACATTCTCGCTTTTGAGCGACAACGCCGTGAACTACTGGGCAATCGGCGCTGCAAACGGCGTGACGGCCACAATGACGGTTCCGGTCGGAATCTCCGGCATCACGAGCGTCTGGACTTTGCTCAATGATTACTGGGGTACGCCGGGCGTGCAGAATACCTCTGTTGTTCTTAATTTCGGCAACACGGCCAGTGTTGCGGTAGCTGGCATGACTCAGACGTTCAATTTTGTGAACGGAACGGATATTCGGGACGCGACCAATTGCAGTGGCGTGTCGACGAGTCCGGCTCCTTCGGGCGTCTCTTCGTTTCCCACGCCTTGCACGAACTTTGCGAGGACGGCTCCGGCGGCATCGCAGGCTTTCAGCACAGCCTACAACGGAAATCAGGTTGCCAATACGCAGGGCTTCAGCACCTCCGGCAATCTCGTTCTCGACGATCAATCGCTTCTGGTAAATCCGATTTACTTCGGCAAGTAC
>JBDUAM010000467.1:0-2318 GCA_040004655.1 Chthonomonadales bacterium
GCTTCGCCAATATGAAGTTCCCCGATCCAAAAGAATACAATCCGCTGAACCCGGATACCATGCCATTTGAACAGGCTCGCCCGATGATGAAAAAGAGCCTCGACGAATTCAAGGCAAAGCTCGCCGCTAAAGCAAAATAATCCGCTTACCGGGAGGCCCGTAATCAGGGCCTCCCAACCCAAAATCACTCGATAGTCTGAGGAACCTAATGGCCGATACGCTAATTTCCGTCAAGGAAATCTCCAAAACATACAAGATGGGACACATGGAAGTTCGTGCTCTACGAAGCGCCACGATTGACATCAAGCGTGGGGAATTCGTGGCGATCATGGGTCCGTCCGGTAGCGGAAAATCGACCTTTATGAACCTGATCGGATGCCTGGATAAGCCATCATCCGGGTCTTACTCTCTCGACGGCATTGAAGTTGCCAAGCTGAACGACAACCAACTTGCTGAAATCCGCAATCGCAAGATCGGGTTTGTTTTTCAGACATTCAACCTTCTTGCGCGAACCTCTGCCCTCCGAAACGTGGAGCTTCCCTTGCTTTACAATGGTGCAAAAAATCGTGAAGAGACGGCTAAGAAGTGCCTTGAAGTTGTGGGTCTTGGCGATAGAATGCGACACAATCCGAACGAGCTTTCTGGTGGCCAACAGCAACGCGTTGCCATTGCACGATCCCTGGTAAATGATCCACCAATTATTTTCGGCGATGAACCAACGGGAAACCTCGATTCGCGAACCAGTGAAGAGATCATGGCGATCTTCCAGAAGGTAAACCAGCAGGGCAAGACCGTGGTGATAGTCACCCACGAGCAAGATATTGCCGAGCACGCTGGCAGGATCATCAGGTTCAAAGACGGGCTTGTAGTTAGTGATGAAGTGGTCGCACACCCGAAAGACGCTGAACAGATTCTGAAAGAGATGCCGACCGAAGAACAGTTGGCCGCGGCGGCTCACTAAGCCCCGATTAATCGGTTATGCTAGTTTTCCGGACACCTGTCAGGCTGTCCAACCTACTTAATATGATGTTCTTTTCAATTATCTGAGTGATAGACCAGCGTTCTGTTATCACGTGTAACGCAATAATTCCTATGAGGACGACCGCGTGCATCATTGGATTTGGCCAGTGGGCCACCAGTGCAAGTCCAAGCGACCCCCCAAGTAGATTTGACCCTGTATCCCCAAGCATTGCTTTTGCGCGACTGTCACGCTCCTGTACAACTGCCGCTGGCACGATAATCCAGATCAGCTCTTGAACGCCAGCCAATGTTAGACCAATTCCTGAAACAAGAAACACCGCTCCAGCACGCCCGGGTCGAAGATCAAACAGGTTAATGGCATTTGCCGACAACGCGACCAGTGCTCCATCAATTACTGCAATTCCCCATGTGTCGTGCATCAGGACCTTGCATACGGCGATGCTTAGCCCCAAACCTCCACTTGCCTTAACCAATCCAGTTGTGATCCTGTGGGACTTTACGAGGGCGAGAAAATGACCTTTGAGTCCTGTTGCTGTGCGGTCTCCACATTTGTCATCAACAAATCCAAGCAATGCCATGACCGCAATAATCACGGCGAATGCAAGGGGGGTGTTCTCTTCGCCGTGGTGTTGGGCGGCAAGAATGAGGAATATGGGAGTTGACCAGAGTGCAATAAGCATGCCCGCACCAACTGGGATTGACTCCCCACGAAAGTTTGGCCGGACCATTCCCAGTCGCCGAAGAAATGGCAGAACGGTCAGGGAAAGAAACAGCAGCCAGGTTGCCCCGGCGATTGCCGCCCAGAGGGGTGGAACTTGCAAACCACTCACGAAGGCGTCTTCCGTCTGTCAGTAAGCGCTTTGCGAACGGCCACGTACTGCTTAAATCGGTGGAGGTAGGACTTCAGGCTACGTCCGGTGACGCGATGAGTCATGTTCGTAGGGACTTCTACGACATTAAAACCAGCTCGAAGTGCATCAATAGTCAGCGCTGTCTCGGCTGAAAATCCAGCCGCGATTGGGCCGATCTTCTCTAACACCGATTGCCGTATGGCACGCTGACCTGAGAGCGGAGCCTGCATCTCTCTTCCCGTCATCTCGCGAATTCCGTCGCGCGCCAATCGCACCACAAATCCCATCCCCCCACCCTTCCCAGGTATAACCGGGAACGTTGCAATGGACATATCGGCGCCGCCAATGATCAGAGGTAGAAGTAGAACACTCGCCTCGGACGCGGTTGCGCCGAGGTCTGCGTCCAGAAGCAACAGAATGTCGCCACCGCTGGCAGCAATACCCTTGTTGAGAGATTGTCCCTTACCAAGGTTTGGCGAGTTGCGG
>JBDUAM010000222.1:0-2316 GCA_040004655.1 Chthonomonadales bacterium
GGCCCCAGCGTTGACCGTAAGCTGGCGAAGCTAGCAGTCGATCAACCAGCTTTGAAAATGCGTCGGGTGAGTTGTCGGAAATAAACGCGTCGACTTCTTTAGCGGTCGGTGGAAGTCCGGTGAGATCGTAGGTCGCTCGACGAATGAGCGTGCGTTTGTCGGCGATGGGATTAAGCGTCAGACCTTTTTTCTGGAGGTCGACCTGAAGAAAAGCATCGACGGAGCCAATGGCCTGTCCGCGAATCTTTATGACAGGTGGCGTCATCACCTTCACCGGCTGGAACGACCAGAAGCTGCTCGTGCCTTTTTGGGGAGGATTGTTGGCGAACACGGAGAGAGCGAGAAACGCTATTGAGCCGACGGCCAGAGTTAATTGAATTGGTTTTCGGTTCATAGCGGCAGGATTAGGTCGAAATTCCTTATCTGCGCTCGCAATAGTTAGTCGAGCGAATGTGGAATTATAGACTACCACGAATCCAGTTTTGTGACCGGATATCTGCGCCAGATACTCGAATACGGTAAAATTTGCCAGATCACATCAAAGACTTTGAAATAGGAGCCCCCGAATGTCCAGAACTACTATCCCCATGACCGAACACCTGAATGATTACCTGCTGACGGTTACTGCGAAGCCAGTACCTGCGGCTTTGAAATTGCGCGAAGTCACTGCCAAACTCCCCATGGGAATGATGCAGATATCCATCGAGCAGGGCCAGTTGATGGGTTTGCTTATCCAATTGCTGGGTGCGAAGAAGACCCTTGAGATCGGCACCTTCACGGGGTACAGCGCTCTGATCACCGCCCTCGCGTTGCCCGCTGATGGCAAGGTCACTGCCTGCGACGTGAGCGACGAGTGGACCTCCATCGGCAAGCCGTTCTGGAAAGAAGCCAGCGTGGATGGCAAGA
This sequence comes from Chthonomonadales bacterium, assembly GCA_040004655.1. GTDB lineage: Bacteria > Armatimonadota > Chthonomonadetes > Chthonomonadales > CAJBBX01 > JBDUAM01. Next base: position 907 of record JBDUAM010000222.1, read on the forward strand.
TCGACCTTCGACTTGCACCCGCTACCGAAACGATGGATGCGCTAATTGCAGATGGTCAATCCGGAACATACGATTTCGCATTTATCGATGCCGACAAATCCAACTACGACGCCTACTATGAGCGAGCGCTCAAACTGGTCCGAAAAGGCGGCATCATCAGCGTCGACAATACGCTCTGGTACGGCAAGGTAGCAGATGATTCGGTGATGGATGACGATACCGTCGCCCTGCGTGCGCTGAACCTGAAGATGTCGACCGATAGTCGAGTAACGTGCAGCCTCGTGCCCATCGGCGATGGCTACACCATCTGCCTGGTTAAGTAATAACGCAGAAGGGCCACCGATCTCGGTGGCCCTTCTGTAACTATTTCTTTTTGGCGAGTGGAGGTGGCGCCAATTTCGACATATCGATCACCTTGCCATTTACACTCATGGTCGTCTTCAGCGATTTACTGGATTTGAACTTCCAACCTTTAGGAGTTTTTACTAACGTATCGTCTGCTTTATCAGTGCTTTCCATGACCATTGGCTTGCCATCCGGTCCCATGCCATGAATTTTCATGTTCGAAAGCGATGTTGCCCTGGCAGTTTTACCTGTTATTCGGCAAGAGAGCATCTTCATGTCGAATATATCAACATTCACGTCGGCGTTGAATTGCGTCTCCAACTGCGCCTTCATAGCACCCCAGTTTAACTTCGTACCATCTGAAGCAATCATGACAAAGTCGTCGGTATAAGTCTTGAGAAAGCCCTTCATATCTTTCTTCTTCAGCGCATTCGTTGCGGTGATATAAGTATTCCCAATGTCGAGCTTGTCATCTGCAAATACCCGTACGTTGCCCGTCAGGCAGATTGCCGAAGCAACCGCCAACAGACCAAACTTTGAAGTGAATCTCATTTATTGACTTCTTTCATTATCTCGTAAACGAAGATCGCCCTGACCGTTAATTCGATCAGGGCGGCCACGTTTGTTATCAGGTTATGCCTGAATTATTTCTTCTTTGGCGGAGCCATTTTGCTCGGATCGACCATTTTACCGTTTACGCTCACCTTGGTATCAACAGATTTGCTGGCCTTGAACTTCCAACCCTGAGGAGTCTTGACGAGGATATCTTGCGCGTTATCCGTACTCTCGATTACCATCGGCTTGCCATCTGGACCCTTTGTTTTAATCTTCATGTGAGCGAGAGAAGATGCATTGGCGGTATCGCCCTTAATCCGACAAGAGAGCATTTTGATCACGCAGGTCTCCACCTTTGTGTCTGCGCTGAAATTTGACTTGAACTGTTCTTTCATTGAAGAAACATTTTGTTTCTTGCCATCCATCTGGGTCATGACGAAGTCCGATGTACATGTCTTCAGGAATGCATTTAAGTCTTTCTTCTTGAGCGCATTCTGTCCGGCCAGGTAG
>JBDUAM010000575.1:0-2316 GCA_040004655.1 Chthonomonadales bacterium
TTCCGTTGAAACTGTTACCAGCCCGACGGGCAAATAACACTAAACTATCATGCGTCGTGATGTCATTATTGGTTTTATGGTCTCAATCCTCATCCATGGCGGAACGCTCTATGGGGATAAGCTGATCAACTTCAAAGTCAATCGTGGAAAAGGCGCCGCCATGAAGGCTGGAGTAGCCGCGACAGACGCCGACATCCTGGTTTTTCTTGATGCCGATCTGATAGGACTTCGCCCGGAGCATGTAGAAGATCTCGTGGCGCCCGTGAAGAGTCGACGATACGAGATGGCAGTCGGGAGTTTCCGCGGGGGGCGATACCTTACCGACCTTGCTCAACGGGTTACACCAAACATCAGCGGTCAACGAGCCATTCGGCGAGGAACTTTTGAACAGATTCCGGGTTTGGAACATTCTCGCTACGGTGTTGAAATAGCCATCACACGGTTCTGCCGCCTCTTCCGGGTGAAGACGCAGATCGTTCTTATCTCCGGCGTTACACACCCCATGAAAGAGCAGAAGCTCGGCTATATGCGTGGCCTGCTGTCGAGGGGAAAGATGTACACGCAAATCATCAAGATTCTTCTCGATCCGCGAAAACCGAAGCGCGTTCGACCTCGACTTTCAGCCAAGTCACTCCCACATCTGCTACGGAAACTTGTCTCCACTGAACGCAAACCTCAGCGTAACAATACCGCCGCCATGTGGCTCTATCGAACCGAGCGCAAGTGGCACAAGCGCCGCGAAGATTTCAAGGTCAATGTAAAGCGTAAACGACGACTGCCATAGTCCAGCTCAAAGAATTTGAATTCCCATCCCGCCGTCAATGGTGAGGATGGAGCCAGTGGCATAAGGTAGATCCCCCCGAACCAGCATGGCGACCACTTTGCCAATGTCGTCTGGCGTTCCCCATCGATCGTGCAACGTCAATCCATTCCGAATCATTTCGTCGTACTTTTCCTTTACGGGCGCTGTCATGTCGGTTTCAATGACTCCTGGTCGGATCTCGTAGACCGGAATCCCATACTCCGCCAGCCGCACCGCCCAGAGTTTCGCACTCATTGAGAGCGCCGCCTTGGACACACAGTATTCCGCCCGATAGGTGCTGGCCATCGTCGCAGAGACCGACGTGATGAAGATAATCGACTGCTTCCGGTTCGGGTAGAGCAACTTCTGATCCGCCATCCACGATGCACATGCCTGAGTGAGAAAATGGGGTCCGTTGAGGTTGGTTCTGACCACTCGATCAAACTCGAATTCTTCGGCCTTTAAGATATCCATTCGTTCGCGGGGCGCGACACCAGCGTTATTTATGAGTACGTCCAACTGCCCGTGGAAATCCTTGACCTGTTCAACAAGGTCTCGGCGCTCAACATCAACTCCAATGTTTGCTGAGTGATAGGAGACAATCCCACCAAACGACATCAAGACACTTATTGCCAATTCCACCGAACGATCATTTGCAGGACGTCGACCATTTATCGCCAGAGAGAAACCTTCTAATGCGAGATACCTTGCAATTCCAAATCCGATTCCCCGTGTTCCACCGGTTACGAGCGCGACCTTTCGGTTCAGGGCATTCGCAATGGGTAACATCTGTTCGATGCGAGATTCAGTCTCATCCGGCAATATGGGAGTGAAAGTCGGGTCGTCAAACTCAATTCGTCCGAGTTGTGGCATGGTTAGCCTCCAAAGAACGTGGGGTACTTCTTCTCAGTAGCGAGCCGCTGGACCAACAGACCCAACTCTTGCAGGTGGTAATCACCCCACATGCACGATTCGCCACAGGGAATCGTTCGACCTTCTGGAACATAGTCCCATCCGTTGGGTCGATGATAAACTGTGTGCAGAAGCAATCCCTCATGTTTGGCGTCGCATGATAAGTACGTTGGTCCCAAAAGGGTTTTTGTCGTGGTAAGTCCTGCTTGCAAATATTTGTTTGACGCTGCTGGATCCGACTTATCCAGATACTGCGCCATCCGGATCAATCCCTGCGCCGCGATGGCCGCCGCGGAACTATCGATCGGTTCATGGTCATTGAATGGCTCGGCTGGCCTGTTGCGCCATTCACCCAATTGGGCCAATCCTGGAGCCCCGGTATCCCAGTAAGGAATTCCGTCCGTTGGCGAATGCTCGCAATAGAAATCGGCGGTGGCGATGGCGGCGGCCAACAGCTCTGAGATAATGTCGCTCTTGTCGCCAATTAGCGTGAACTCGTCTTCATCAAGTGTAGTGAGAAATTCCAACTGCTCTGCAAATCCGAGTATCGCCCACGCCAGGCCGCGCGTCCATGTGGAAAACGGCGAATATCCTTGCTGGGT
>JBDUAM010000515.1:0-2315 GCA_040004655.1 Chthonomonadales bacterium
ACCGCGAATGTCGACAGCATATAGTCGCTTATCAAAGCTGATGGACTCAGTAAACACTTCGACTCGCGGATCAGTCGCCTGCTCCGTTAATTTCGTTACTGCCAGCCGTGTTGCATCTACTGTATCTGCAAACTTCTGCAGCAAATCTACCGCACCGCCGGTGAGCAAGTCCAATTTCTCGCTGTTGCGCTTGAAGGTAGCCTTTAAATCAACGGACATACTCTTCGCCGTCATTCGCGCTTCTTTTGCGAGGCCCTGCAAATCGTCAAGCGTGCTAACCATCGTCTGCTGAATCTTCGGATTGGCGATCAAATTCTTCGCCGATACGGTCATCGATTCTACGTTTGTCATAGCGGACTCAGTGCGCTTCAGTATACCCTCGAAATGGGTCATCGTGGCATCAAGCTTGGGCGCGATAGATTTTATTGTTGTATTCAGCTGCTTTATTAGCTGATCTGCCTCTGGCGAAACTGACGATAGCATGTCCCCTGACGAATCGTCAACGTTCCTCCAGGTATCTCCATCTTCGTAGGTCTGATAATTTACTCCAGGGATGATTTCGATCTTTGCAGAGGTAATCAGAATTCCCGAAGTGATTCGAATTTTAGAGTCGACAGGAATGCGGTCGCGAAACTTGTCGTCGATGGCCAGCGTAACCCGCGGCTTTAGAGTGCCTTTGGCAAATCCTACGTCCTTCACTTCACCTACAGTGACGCCATTCATTTGGAGCGGAGTCTGCTTTGCAAGCCCCTTGATGTTACTAAAATCGGCATACAGAGTTATGGCCTTCGAAGTAGTATGTGCCAAAAACTTCCATCCGAAGAAGAAGAGAACAAAGCCTACAATTGCGAATATTCCCACCTTCGCAGCCGATTTCATTTCCATATTATGCTCACTCCACCCAATCTATGCATACCTCAAGAATGACTTAACCTTTGGCATGTCACTCTTTTTCAACTCGTCCGGCGTGCCGGATGCTATTATGGTACCTGCGTCCATCATCGCGATTCGATCGGCAATTCGAAATATCGACCGAATATCGTGCGATACGATGATGGATGTTACTTTTTTCTTGTCACGTGTTTCGATGATCAATTCGTCAATACTATGCGCGATGACTGGGTCAAGTCCACTCGTCGGCTCGTCGTAGAGAAGAATTCCTGGCTCCAACGCCAGCGCCCGAGCAAGTCCCACACGTTTTTGCATACCACCGGATAGCTCGGATGGAAAGAGATTAGACGTCCCCTCCATGCCGACGTCAGAAAGCCGATTTTCCACAATCTCTGTTAACTGCTTTGGATTAAGGTCTCGGTGATGTCGTAGGCCGAATACAATGTTTTCATAGACGGAAAGCGAGTCAAAGAGAGCTGCGTACTGAAAAACCAGTCCCATCTTCAACCGAACTCGATCGAGTTCCGATTCCTTCAGCGGAATAATGTCTTCTCCGTCAATGGCGAGTTTGCCGCCGGTAGGGCGCGCCAACGCACCGATGCACTTCAACAGCGATGTTTTGCCGCATCCAGATTGCCCAATGATCGCGAGCATCTCGCCCTCCGTCACAGAGAGGTTAATTTCTCTGAGAATGGCGCGATCACCCACTTGATAATCCAGGGATTCGATCTCAATTCCGCCCATCTATGGACCCTTTATCGACGGGCCTGTAAGTACCTGGGCCAGGAAGAAATCCGCTACGAAGATGGACACAACACATAGCACGACGGAACTTGTGGTTGCCCTACCAACCCCGGTCGCGCCGCCCTTGGTTCTGAGGCCCTGCTGGCAGGAGATAAGGGCGATGAGCGCTCCAAATACAAGGGTTTTAATCAGCCCCTTCGCGAATTCGCCAGTGTTAACCATGGATCGCGCGGACTCAATGAATATCTGGCCGGGAACGCCCTCGTTTCGAGCCATGAGATATGATCCGATAACGCCAGAGAGATCAGCGAAAACTCCCACAATGGGCATCACTATTACGCAGGCGATAAGTCGGGGAGCGACCAGATATCGCACGGGTGAAACTGCGAGCGCCCGGAGTGCGTCGACCTGTTCTGTCACAACCATCGATCCGATTTCAGCCGCAATGGCTGCGCCACTTCGACTTGCGATAGTAATTCCCGCGAGTAGTGGTCCCAACTCAAGGATAAACGAGAGGGTCAACATGCCTCCCAGAAATTGCGCCCCACCAAACCTGAGGAATATTCCAGCCGTGTAGAGGGCGAATACAGCCCCTGTAGAGAGTGTAGTAATGATGGCGATAGGTAAAGAGTCGACGCCGATGGCAGCGCATCACCGTGAGCGAATCCTGGAGGCGACCG
>JBDUAM010000004.1:0-2314 GCA_040004655.1 Chthonomonadales bacterium
CCAGCGGCGGTCAGCACACTTCGAGTTCGTGAACTCAGGCAGCGCGTGGAGTTCATGGAGCAGCACATTGAGAAGCTCGAACAACTCATGACAGGCACTTCAACGCCAAAACCACGAGTGAAACAACCTGTCGAGTGAAATCGTCTATTATACGAAATGGAATTCTGGAATTTAGAGGGTTAAAGAACTATTGAATAAGAACGCTGTTTCAAAACTTGGAATTGGTACTATTGTAACTTGCTTCGTTCTTGGAGGCGGGTTTGCTGCGTTGACTGCCTTTGCGCGCACGCCGGACGGGGTGATTGCAAGCGGAGTAAGAGTTGCAGGCATGGATTGGAGCAATCGACCCACTTCCACAGCTCGCGCCGAGTTGGAAGGTTGGAGCAAGGCCAAAGCGGATGAGAAGATTGTAATGGCTGCTCCAGCTGGTGCAAAGATCGAGAAACAGTGGAAAGTCTCTCGGCTAGATCTAGGGGCTACCGTTGATATTGATGCCACGATTAATCGGGCCGAAGAGATTGGCCGGTCTGAGACGGCATTCACGCGAGTTGCATGTCTCTTTTCGGGCAGACGTTCTGTTGAGATCGCTCCGGTATGGAAAGTGGACAGCGAGAAGGTTCGTAAATACCTCGCCACAAATGTCGCTCCTCAGATTAAACGACAGCAGAAGGACGCGCGATTTGTTGCGACGAAAGATGGATTTAAGATTTTTCCAGATCAGCCTGGTACCGAGTTAGACGTCAAGTCGACCATAACCAAAATCACGGAACGTTTGCCGCTAGAATCTTCTGAGAATGTTGAACTGGCCGTCAAGACGGTTCCGTCACGAATTGTTGCAGCCGATCTTAAAGACATTGAAACGAAGATCGGGGAATACAGGACGAGTTACAACGAGACGGGAAATCGGGCAAAGAACATTGAAGTAGCGTGCCGACATATCAATGGCACGGTACTGAAACCCGGCGATGTTTTTTCTTACAATAATATTGTAGGTCCACGAGAGGCTGAGGGTGGGTTCAAAATGGCTCCCGTCATTATTAGCGGCCGATTGGTTCCTGGAATGGGTGGGGGAGTGTGCCAGACGAGCAGCACTCTCTACAACGCGGTTCTTCTTTCTGGCCTCGAAATTGTGCAGCGTAATCACCATGCGTTTCCTGTTCATTACCTGCCTGCCGGTCGTGATGCAACCGTGGCGTATGGCTCTCTCGACTTCAAATTCAAGAACAATACAAATGGCGTAATCGCGATTGGCTCGGATGGATCCGGTGGTCAGGTTCACATGCGGATATTCGGCAAGAAGTCGGCTCTGAAAGAAGTGAAGATTGAGCGTACGGGTGTCAGCTCCTGGGGTCAAGGTGAGACTACTGTTAAGGACTCCTCTTTGCCAGTGGGTAAGACCGAGACAGTTGACCGTGGGCACGCAGGTCATAAGGTGACCGTGTGGCGAAGCTTCTACGAGAACGGCAAGCTCGTGAAGAAGGAGCAGGTCTCCCACGATACATATCAAGCCTTCCCAAGAATTGTCGCAGTTGGGACCAAAGCCGTTCCGCCAAAGGTGAAACCACTTGCTCCTGGCGCGACGGCGCCACCTGCAATGGCACCCGTGGTACAGCCTCATAATTAACGATTAGGCCCGTAGTCGAAATGAACCGGTTCAGATTTTTTAGAACCGGTTTTTTGTCGTCTGCTTTGTTGTCGAATGGCTGGGAATTTTAGTGTTGATTCGTGCCCAATATCTATTTTGAAAATAAATCGAAAAACCTATTGCATTAATGTAAATACGTGGTAATCTTAACTATCGAACCGATAAATCGGTGTATTTCCCAGTATGTTTGGTGGGAAATCAGTGTAAATCTGTGTATTTTGAAGGATGGCCCTGATTATGAGCATTACTCCACAGAGCGGTTTTGAATTTTGGGGTGAATTCGAATTTAATATCGATGACAAGGGCCGGGTCCTCGTGCCGTCAGAGTTCCGTGAGCGGTTGAAAGATTCGTATGTTCTTACCCGAGGTCCAGATGGAGCCATCCTTATGTTCCCCGAAGCGGTCTGGAATCAAATCACTACCCAGTTGAATAGTCAGATTATGCAAAGGCAGCACGGACTCCTTCAAAGATTGATGGGTGGTCGAGTAATTGTTAAAGTCGATTCCAGTACAGGGCGCATTACCATTCCGAAGCACCTGCGGGATTGGGCTGGAATTACACCTGGAGATACACAAATATCCTTCGTTGGACAGGGGCCAAAGATTGAAATTTGGTGCAAAACCACATGGGATAAATACAACGCGAGCTTTAGTTACGATCCAGTCTTT
>JBDUAM010000298.1:0-7689 GCA_040004655.1 Chthonomonadales bacterium
CGAGAAGAGAATGGGTGACCTCGGTATCCCATGGACTCCCGGTAGACTTCCCGAAATCAAGCCTTGATGCTCAGGCAGATAACATGGACCTTCTGCTATAATCGGCAGTATCCCACCTTTTTGGTTCGCAATAAATCGTATCTGGACAACTCATCATGGCTCTATCTGTTCTGAGATTTTCATTGGTCTTTCACCTGCTGTTTATGCTGTTGCTTGCTGGTGGTGCGCATGCTCAGGACGCTGCGTCGCATTTCAATAAGGGTGTCGAGCTATACCGATCTGAGAACTATCCGGATGCGGTAGCCGAATTCGAAGCGGCGCGCAAACTGTCTCCTACGGACCCCCTGATCCCAAACTGGATCGGGTTTATTGCGTTGCGCCAGGGGAAGTATGCTGACGCGATTGAGCCACTTCAACAGGCAGTGGCCCTTCGCCCAGGTTACGGCGAAGCCTGGACCAACCTTGGCAATGCATTCCTCAATTCGCGTCGAATTGACGATGCCGTAATCGCTTTCAAAAAAGCTATCTCCCTCGACACGAAATCCGCGGACGGCCATTATAATCTCGGTCGAGCCTACAGCAAACTCAGTCGATTTACCGATGCCATTACGGAATTTCGATCTGCAGCAACCATAAATCCGAAAGACCCGTTTGTCCAGAATATGTTGGGCTACGCATTGCAGGAGAGTGGTAAACCCGCCGAAGCAGTCATCTGCTACACCCGGGCCGCCGCGCTCATGCCGAAGAACGGCGCTTACTGGCTGAACCTCGGGCTCGCCCAGAATGAATGCAAGCAGTTTGCGCAGGCTAAAATTGCGCTGACCAGAGCCGTACAACTCGAGCCAGAGAATCTCGATGTGCGAATGGCGCTCGGTACCACTCTGGTCAGTCTGAAGCAAGATGCCGAAGCTATAACGCAATTCGAAAAGGCGCAGTCGCTTAATCCCAAAGACTTCAGCCTCGCATACTACCTGGGTGCGCTCTACTCCCGAACAGGGGCCACGAAAAACGCTATCACAGCGTACAAGGTGGCGATCTCCATACAGCCGACCAGTGAGGAAGCCCTAAGCGCCCTCGGTCTCGCGTATTTTAAAGCGAACCTGAATGACGAGGCTGTCGGTGTCTACCAACGCCTAACGCAAATCAACCCAAAAGACGTAAACGCATGGCTCAACTATGGCACGGCGCTTGCCCGTAAGGGTTCCGCTGATGACGCGGTGAAGGCCAGGGAAATGGCGCTCACTCTCAATTCGCACCTGCCGGAGATCAGACGGTGGTTGGCAGCGCATTATTTTGGCAAAACGGAATATGACAAGTCTGAAGAGGAATATAACAAATCTCTTAAAGATGCCCCCGATAACGCGGAAGCATACAACGGACTTGGCCTGATCAGTGATCGAAAGAACAATGCAGATCAGGCGATCAAGTATTACAAAAAGGCGATAACTGTCAATCCGAAATACGAATACGCCCATAACAACCTGGGTGTGGCGTATGAAAAGAAGGGTTATGTCGACCTCGCAGTTGCGAGTTACAAGGCTGCGCTGGCCATCAACCCGAACTTTGAGGATGCAAAGCGCAACCTTGCGCGGTTCAAAAAGTAATGGTTATTATCTGCTCATGGGCCGGAGTTAAGTTTTGCAAGTAAAACTCGAATATGGTCGCGACGGTCTACTGGTGGATCTGCCGGATGAGAATGTTGTCGTGCTGAATCTCAAAACGTCTCCACCACTCGATGAGGTCGAGACTGCTGTACGTTCCAGCCTACGTAGTCCCATTGGTTCTGAATCTCTGGTCGAACTAGCTCGATCAAAACACAACGTTGTCATCACGATCTGCGACAAAACCCGACCCGTTCCCAACAAGACTCTACTTCCGCCCATCCTTGAATGCCTGAATTCCGCAGACGTCGCCGACGACCAGATTACCATTCTTATCGCAACAGGCACCCACCGGCCCAACGATGAAGCCGAACTCTTAGAGATGCTGGGTGAAGAGATCACCTCTCGAATTCGAATCGTGAATCACATTTGTACGGACACGGCCGGACAGATTGGGCTAGGGGTTAGCCCAAATGGGGTGCCCATTGCGCTGGACAAGATATGGGTGGACGCCGACCTTCGAATCTCTGTGGGCCTCATTGAGCCGCACTTCATGGCTGGGTTCTCTGGCGGTAGGAAGCTCGTGATGCCCGGTCTCGCAGCGTTGGAAACCGTGCAGGCGTGGCATAGCCCAAGATTTCTGGAACATCCGAACGCGACCAACGGAATAACCGACGGCAATCCAGTCCACGAAGAAGCAATGGCTATCGCGAAGATGGCCCGAACAGATTTCATTGTCGACGTAACCCTGGATGAAGCCAACCAGATCACAGGAATCTTCGCTGGAGATATGGAAGCCGCATGGAACGCAGGAGTAGAATTTGCCCGGACTCAGGTGAAGGTCAGTATCAGTGAACAGGTCGACATCGCGATTACAACCTGCGCAGGTCTTCCGCTGGATGCGACGTTCTACCAGACGGTCAAAGGCATGGTAGGCGCGTTGCCGCTCGTCAAGCTGGGAGGAGAGATCATCATTGCATCTGAGTGCAGCGAGGGGATAGGCAGCTCCCATTTCAAGTCCATGCTCTTTGACTACAGCGACCTGAACACGTTTATCTCGGATATCCAATCGCCTGACTGGACGTACATTCCTGATCAATGGGAGGTGGAAGTCCTTGCGAGAGCAGCCAATCACGCGACGATCACATGTGTCAGTTCAGGCATTTCGGATGCAGACTTGAGCCAGTGTTTTGTTACTCCCGCTGCCACAGTCGAGCAGGCAGTTCAAATAGCGCAGACTCGGCTTGGGCGCTCAGTGACCATCGGAGTCATCCCTAAAGGTCCCTATGTCATCCCGGTTGTGCTATAATCGCATCATCTTTTTAGTAGGCAATGAGGCCGAATCCTCGATTGCTGTGGAGGTTGTCGCGCGTGTCCGGACATAGTAAATGGCATAATATCCGCCTGAAAAAAGGCAAGATGGACGCAGAGCGCGGAGCACGATTTACCAAGCTCGCCCGCGAAATCATTGTTGCTGCAAAAGGTGGCGGGGGCAATCCGGATAATAATCTCCGATTGCGATTGGCCATACAAAAGGCACGCGATAATTCCATGCCTGCGGATAAGATCAAGAACGCTGTCCAGCGCGGAACGGGTGAAATCGATGGCGCGAACTACGAGGAACTCGTTTACGAGGGATATGGCCCGGCTGGCGTGGCAGTTCTCGTAAACTGCGCCACGGATAACCGAAACCGCACCGTTGCTGATATCCGTAATATCTTTAACAAGAACGGCGGAAGACTCGGGGAATCTGGCTCGGTCGCATGGATGTTCAATGCACCACAGGGGCTAATCACCGTCTCAACAGATGTTACAGATGAAGACACGCTCATCTCCCTTGCACTGGAAGCTGGCGCGGAAGACGTAAAGCAGTCGGACGAAGTTTTTGAAGTCTTCACAGATCGAAATGAAATGCCAACTGTAGTGGAAGCGCTCAACACCGGCGGAATCAAGGTGATGAGCAGCGAAGTCACAATGGTCCCAAACAACATCGTGAAGCTCGAAGCGAAGGATGCCGCGCTCACGTTACGGCTTCTCGATCTTCTTGAAGACCACGACGATGTTCAGAGCGTACATGCTAATTTTGACATTCCCGATGATGTACTAGAGGCCATTTCTAAATAACCGAAATCGCTTTCTATTTCGTAACACAACCGCACCCGAAATGAAGTAGCAGGCCAGCCCGGGTGCCGGTCATTTATGGTGAGGGGCTCGATTATTGTTGTTCTTCGTACGGCGTCCGTTACTCATACTTAAATGGCTGGCCCTATTTGCCGGCCTTTTCGCGCCATCCCGACTTTTTGCTGACGTCACAATCACCCTCTCCACTTCATTTGAAAACAGCTATCGCACCGATTGCTGGAACCCGCTCGTCGCGACTATTTCCGGCATGCCCGCAAACTCTAACGGCAAGCTGATTGTTCGGGTGGTCACCAAGATCGGAACTCAGAGCTACACGACCATCGTTCGTGGAAATGCTTCGCCATCTCAGGTCGTGGTCGTCAATTATCACCATCCCGAACAATCTGACGTAAAGGATATTGAAGCAGAATTGTTGATTGATGGTCGATCTACCGGCAAGGCAACGCTCAAGGGAAATTTACTGGCCGACAATGAAACGCCTATAATAGTCGCACTCACGCAAGATCAAGGCGGGCTCAACTTTCTGGCATCACAGGATCTTAATTTCACCGCCAGAAAGCCGCCTGCCAATCAATACAATCAGAGTTACGGAATCAGAAACGGCAGCTCAAATGGAAATGACGTAAGTCCGAAAAGAGTTTCAAATAAAATTGTCTATCCGCGACCCAGTGTTTTGCCCTCCACCGCTCGAGGCTATTCCCCGGTAGATGCCATCGTTCTCGGCGACCTCTCATTCGATCAGCTTTCAGAAGACCAATGGTCCTCGATTATTACCTGGGTTCGGGATGGCGGAATTCTGGTGATCTCCGGCGGCGGCGACATTAATCGACTTCGCTCCAAACAGCTCGCAGAACTCTGTCCTATCACCCCGACAAAAGTCATTCAGATGTCAGATTTTTCTGCACTCGAGTCTCAGTATAAATTACCGGCCAAAGTCACAAACGCCAATGTGATTGTCGGCACACACAAGTCGGATGCACTCTCGCTTTGCACGCAAGGAAACGTTGATCTCGTCGTGGAGCGTCGATATGGGAACGGACTGGTTGTATTCACGGCATTCGATGCTCTTAGTCCCCAATTCAAAGCGTGGCCCGGACAACAGGCGTTATGGCGAGAGATCATGCTTCGGGGTGGGGGTGTCGCGCACCTTCTCGATGGCATTCGCAAATCGGTGCGGCCAACTCAGGACACGTCGTTTGGTCGAGGCGCTTCATCACCACAAATTCTCTCCGTCTTGAGTGGACTTCAGGCAGCCGAGGCACCCAGCTTTGTCGCCATTGCCATCTTCTTGGCACTGTACATATTTGTGCTGGTTCCGCTTAATTACTTTGTGCTTAAAATTCGGGACAAGCGACAACTTGCCTGGTATACGATTCCGGCTGTAATCGGGTTTTTCACGGTCGGCGCCTACATCTTCGGACTGAAGCTGCAGAGCGGCAAACTTACTATGAATACCTGTTCCGTCTTAGAGGGGGCGAGTGGAATGCAAGATTTCGAATCTTATTCGCTCTTCACGATCTTTTCGCCGAACCAGGCCAAATATCGCCTCAACGTCGCCGATCCGTCGGCAGTTGTCCAAGAAGTTACGGAGGGCGGCGGATACGATCGAAAGTCCCTCTCGGATCTGGAAGTTGAACACGATCGCAACACGTCTCTCAAAAACGTATTAATTAACATGTGGGATCACCGCAGTTTTGACGTGGAAACTCATGCCAGACTGGCTGGACCAGTCGATGCATCGGTGATTGCACTTCAGCAAAACGTCATGGACATTCAACTGCACAACGGCACCGGTTTAGAAATTACCGATGGCGCCGTCGCCTACAAAGGTGTCTCTGCTGCAGTGGGTACATTGGCTCCGGGCCAATCAAAAACGATCAAGCTGAACTTTGGAAAAGTAGATCAAAACTTTGTACCTACCATTTTGAGCTCTGTTTCGGGTCCCGGCGCAACGAGTGTCACCCGTCAGATGAGGGAATCGCTTGCGAATCTCGCAATGTCGTCGTTGGCGCCAGTCGAGGGCGGAAACATTCGTCTCCCTCTACTATATACCGGATGGATCAAGGATTCCGCAGCACCAATAGAATTGGAAAGCGTTACACCGGGCGTTCAATCGGCAAATCTTTTGATCATTCACCTCCCGTTGCCTGAAGGACTCAACCCGTTGCCAAATCCGGTCGACTACCTGCCACCCGCTGCAAGGCCCGACCCGACCGCCCCGTTGACCAACGGAGCGTTGCCGCAAGAGAATAGAAGTTGGCAAGTTGCCCAGAGTACGTACTCAACGAAATTGGCCACAAGAATGTTAAGCGATTTCGGAACCACGCTGTTTACCAGATTCGCAGAAGGAGCGCCTGCCAGATGGGATCCATGATCGATATCCGACACCTTCGCAAAGAATACAAGGACCTCGTCGCCCTGAAGGACCTGAACCTGACCCTCGAGGCAGGGGACATCTTTGGATTTATCGGTCCGAACGGCGCAGGAAAAACCACGACCATCAAGATGCTCGCAACTCTGCTCACTCCAACGTCCGGCGTAGCTCTCGTGAATGGTATTGATGTTGTGCAAGATCCCGAGGGTGTTAGATCACTGGTCGGATACATGCCCGACTTCTTCGGCGTTTACGACGACATGAAGGTCTGGGAATACCTCGACTTCTTTGCGGCAGCCTATCGTATTCCGCGCTCGGATCGACCACAAATCATCGACGACGTGCTCACGCTCACCGATCTGGTGGTCAAGAAAGATGCCTACGTCGAATCACTTTCACGCGGTATGAAACAGCGACTCTGCCTCGCCAAAACACTGGTGCATGACCCCAAAATTCTTCTGCTCGACGAGCCTGCGTCTGGTCTCGACCCGCGTGCCCGAATTGAGATCAAGGAACTGCTCAAGGAACTTAAAGCGATGGGGAAGACTATCATCATCTCCTCCCACATCCTGCCGGAACTCGCCGACTTCTGTAACAAGATCGGAATTATCGAGAAGGGCCAGATGATCGTTGCCGGCGATGTCAAAGAGATCATTCGGCAGGTGAGCGGACACCATCTGCTGGAGGCCAAACTTGTAGATGAAGTGAACGAAGAATTGGAATCGCTCGATATCAGCTCGCTCGCGTCCCAGACTGGAACCGAAGGTGGCGTCCACGCACGCGTTTCTGCCGAAGTGGATCGCGCCGTCGCCATCCTGAACGCTCGTGAAGATGTAGAGGACGCAAAATATCAGGACGGGGTCATCCTCATTCCATACACCGGTGAACCATCAATGGAGTGGGCGGTACTAAGTGATCTGGTAGCGCAGGGAATTCGAATACGGTCGTTTGGTCCGCAAGCAACAGACCTTGAGGATGTATTTATGCGGGTTACAAAGGGAATTGTTAATTAATTTCTTGCGCAACCCATACCGAAATGCTTCTGCATAGCGTATGATAGATGTAGATTGACCATGGTAGATTTGGATATCCGCGATCTGCGCAGACTGGACGAACGAAAATGGCAGCGCCAAACATTTTAGACAATCGGCTGGATATTGCAAGGCGACGCATTCGCCTGCTGCTCACGGTTCGATACGGACTTCGAGCGGTCTCCATTGGTCTTGGTATCTCCATTCTCTGGTATGCCCTCGCTCGTCTACGTGTAGCGCCAAATCCGCACGCCATGACACTTGGGATCATTGTTGGGATAGCCGGATTGGCTGGCATAGTCATGGGCCTCGTGTGCAAGCTCTCTGATTTTGATGCCGCCCGACTCGTTGAAGATCGAACTGGCATGAAGGAACGCTTCTCCAGCGCAGTTGAGTTTAGCCATACCGATGCCTCAAGCCCGATCATCGAACGCCAGCAACAGGATGCCGCAAAGGCATTTTCTCAGCGCGTGATGTATCGATCTTGGAAACCGTTCCGTGCGCAATCTCTCGCAAAAAGGATCGCTGAGTCATTGAGTGC
>JBDUAM010000223.1:0-7681 GCA_040004655.1 Chthonomonadales bacterium
CCATCCATAGGTCCAGTCATGATCCAATGTCAATTTGACGGCTTTGCCTGCTCCATCTTGAAGAGATATTTCGCCTTCACTTGATCCGACAGGCAGAATAGTCATTTCGCCCGTACCCGTTTTCAGGCTGTGCGTTCGGAGAGTTCCGGCGGATTTATCAAATACAATGGTTCGTTCGATGGCCTCATTACCAATCTTCCACGTCAGATTGGCTTCGTTGAAGGTGCAATAGGCGGGTCGTGGAGCGGGTCGAGTTTGTGAAAAAGCAGCAGCTCCCAATACAGTAAAGGAAGCGATTAAAATGGTCAAAGTTTTGGCCGGCATTTCGTTCTCCAAAGGTTGGAGACGGCTGTCCCCATTGATCTCAAATTGGCTAATCGACCCTCTTATTCCTGCTTTGAAGGGTCATAATTAGTACGTGTATGCTCCCGTCAGACGTTCTCAGGGAACAAAAATTCGAGCGAAGCAGGTACAACACTTGTCGCAAGCAGTGATTTATTTGGGAGCTTCCCAACAAATTCGAAACGGGGATCGGGAAATTTGAACAGTCAGACCAATCGGAGTCGGGTTGGAACGCTACTCTCCATCTGTGGAGCAATCATTACGCTCGCGGTGAGCGGATGCGGCGGCGGTGGGGGCGGTGGACCCGTTAGTTTTGCTGGTAGGACCTATAGCTTTGCTTCTGGCAATTCCCACCTCGTGATCAGTTTTGGCGCCGATAAACGGTTCACCATTTTTGCCAACGATTCTGCCCTCCTTCCGGGCGGCGAAGGCGCCCAGGGCAATCTTGGAACTGGCACAAACTTTGGCGTTACTTCTGCGGACGGCACGGCAACCTTTAGTGGGGCTGTTTCAAATGATGCCTCTACTGTTTCCGGCAGCTTTACCCTTCCCGGCCATGCGGCGAACTCTTATGTGGCTACCTTCCTGCCCGGCTTGGGCACGACGCCATCCAATTTAGCAGGTACTTACTCGGGCACGTCCGGGCCTGCGACCGCCATACTTACCGTCGCGGCGACCAACGAAATCACCCTATTTGCGAATGTTAGCGGGCAGACCGGTGGAGGGCTGATGACCCTCGGACCAACAGGTGGGCTTGCAAATGCCGACAACTCGACGCTTGGCACGCTCACAAATGTCGGTGGGGTCTATACGCTTGTTCTTGCGAAATTGAACGGCGTCAACGTCAACGCGACAATTACGCTTACGGTCAATCGGCAGGCCAAGTGGACCTTCCTCGTCTACCTGAACGCTGCTAACAACCTGGAGCAGTTTGGTCCACTCAATTTCAATCAGATGGAGAAGGTCGGCAGCACGTCTGATGTGAACATGGTCTGCCAGTGGAAACGGGCGACCTGTTTTGACTGCGGCACACCCGACTGGGTTAGCACGCGAAGGTATTTCGTTACGAAGGACAATGACACTTCGGCGGTTCACTCTACGCTGGTTCAAGACATGGGCGCGGCCGTCGATATGGGTGACTGGCACACGCTTCGTAACTTCATTCAATGGGGCCAGCAGAACTACCCGGCCGATCATTACGCCCTCGTAATTTGGAACCACGGAGCGGGTTGGAGAGACACTCGAGCCGTTCGAGACAAGATGAATAATGCTCTCCGCTCGGTCTCGATTGACGATGCTACCAATAACGAGATCCAGACCTGGCAGCTTCCCAATGCGCTTGACGTGACGCCGCAGATGGACATGGTTATCTTCGATGCATCCCTTATGCAGATGCTTGAGGTGGCATACGAGATCCGAAATTCCGCCAAACTTGTGGTCGGATCTGAAGAGAGTCCGCCGGGTGAAGGTTATGTCTACGACACCTTCCTCACAGACCTGGTGCAAAATCCAGCGATGTCCGCTATCCAGTTCGGTACGCAGATCGTTAATCGGACTATAGAGGCCTACGGTACGAATAACAACATCACCCAGTCTGAGCTTGATTTAAGCAAGATGCAGGGTGTTGGCACGACTCTGGATGCCTTTGCTGCCGCTCTCATTCTGCACAAGACGGATAGCGCCGCGGTCGAAACAAGTGCGCGACAGAACGCACAGAGCTACGCATATCCTGAAAACAAAGACCTCTGGGATTATGCCGACTTGATAAAGTCCGGCACAACATTCCAGGACCTGAAGGATGCCGCTTCAAATGTTCAGACCGCGATCGCCAATGCCCGGATTGTAGAAAAGCACGGAACTATTAACGGCAATTCCCACGGCCTTGCGATCTATGTTCCGTCGGCTGGGGGATACAGGTCGACCTACTCCAACCTGGCGCTCTCCCGATCCACCCAGTGGGGAAGCTGGCTTCAGCAACAACCTTAACGGCCTAAGGCACAAAAAAAGACCCCTCGCAATACCCGAGTGATCGGCGTCGCGAGGGGTCGATTGATTCTAATCGGTGCGAAGTAAGGTGATGCTATACGGGGGAATGGTCAGTTTGACCTGGCCGCCAGCCATCTGAACGTCTCCCAATTTGCGAATGGACTTCGTGTTTTCGCCACCAAACTGCCAGATGTGTACGGAGCCATTCGCAGCTTTGCCTTTGATCTGCAACGAGACCGCTGTTTGTGCCGTCGGATTTTCGTTGACAAGAATTATTGCCGGTTTCCCGTGATCCGAAGATGCAAAACAGGCGACGTCCGAAGCAGCGGTCGTGGTCACGCGGGCGCTGTAATCCCCGAATCCAACGTTGTTGCCGTCAACATTTCGGAATATCTTGAACGCAAGATATGCGGGCGAATTAACGGGTGGTGCGGTCCAATAGGCGGCCATGTCCAGACCTTCGCGACCGAAAATGCCGAGGCATTCCGCTGTTGCGATAGCCCCGCTCATGGAATCTTCGCCGCCCCAGTTCCACTCCATCAGGCCGAGCCTGGTATCGGGATAATTCTTTTTGATCCACTCTTTCATGCGGGGGATCAACATGACCGGCTCCCCGATCCACGATTCATCTTTGTACGTCGGGTCCCACAGGGATCGCGTGGAGCGAATTCGGGCCGCGCAGACGGTATGATCGGTGCTCGGGCTGAAGACGCCTCCGGCTTGCGGATAGTAGTGGATATCGAGTATGTCAAGAGTTCGCCGACGAGCTTTTTGATCATGATCTCGAACGCTGTGCAGAAACCAGGGGATGAAAGGCTCGTCGCCATGGGCACGGCGATCCGGTCGCGCACCGAAATTATCGCGATCTTTCGGGGAATGGTAATAACCGGTCCAGCCCCACGAAACGGGGCCGGCGACCTGGACAGACGGAGCCACATCCTTAGCTGCTTCGGCGTATTGCAGAAACCGATTCAGAAGGTCGTCATATCCCATTCGACCCGGATGCACGTCTGTGTGCGTAACATCCCAGATATCGGGCTCGTTATCCATCGCGAGTACCCAGTGGGTTCCAACGGAGAGTTTAGTCGGTATCAGCCCCTTGATGTGGTTTACCCACTCGTCCTGATAAATAGCGTTATCCGATGTGTCTGGCGGATCGGCAAATGGTCGACCCTTCCGTGGAAAGGACGGAATGCTCGTTCGCTTGCGGTTGGCCGCCGGATCGTATCCGGCAATTCCTGATTCAGAAGATGTGACCCCGATTCCACCTGTTGCCGGTACATTCAGGCTTCGGCTGGAATCCTCGACATCCCGGGCGACCCAGCCGATAGTCGGCATGGTGATGTAGCTGCACGCGGTCCAATTCGCTCGAATGAACCCATCCAGCGACGCTCCGGGTTTCCTTGCTTCGGGAGCCTTCTCACCGTAGTTCGACCATTGCCAGTCGCGGGCATGGTTCCACGCGTTGATCTCCCAGTTGTATCGGGTGTTCGCGTTGCCGCCCCAGCGGTTGAGGCCGAGATTGAGGTCCTTGACCACCTGGGGGCTGGCGTGTGCCAGGCCGTAGATGTACGGGCTTATCGGGTCTTTGTCGGAGAGGTCGATCTGAAATGATACACTTGCGGAATGTAGCGCTAACGGCGGAGTAGTCGGCGGTAGTTCCCGGCAAATTGCATAGAAGACAAGCCCGCAGGCAGCTACGGTTACACCAATTCGGGTGACATCCCAATCGCGCATAGCTGATTTCACCTCACGGGTTCGGTGGGGAGTTCGCGGATCGGTTTGGCTGGGACCCCGCCGACCAGCGTGTGCGCAGGCACGTTCTTGGTAACGAGGCTGCCAGCCGCAACAACTGCTCCATCGCCGATGGTAACTCCAGCGAGAACAGTCACCCGCGCGCCAATCCAACAGCCGTTACCCACTACAATTGGCATTTTGATTGCAGGGCCGCATCGGTGTTCGGGGTTAGACATGTCGTGCGACGATGTTATGAATACCGTGTGATGCCCGACACATGCGCCGTGACCCATGGTGACCTTTGCATTCAGGTCGACATAAAGCGGACCCGTAATCAGACTATTTGGACCCATGCTGAAGTTCTTCCAAATTGGTCCCGGACCCTCAAGCTCCATGGTTCCCATGATGTTGGTGCCTTCGCCGATCTTAATTCCGGCAAGTCGATAGAGCGAGGTGCGTAGTCGATTGAAACAGAGGTGGGGAAGAAAGAAGAGAACGATATTGAGAAGCCGAAATCGAATGTGAAATCCAGCGGTTTCACCATAGATTACCTGGCGAACGCGGTCCGACTTAGAGGTTCCGGTCATCCAACCGGGGAATCCATCGGTTGGCGTGGCGTCGGTAGTGGACTTCTTTTCTGTTTGATCGATGCTCAAATCTCTTATGTCTCCTGAGGAATTATGACATCTTGAAGGGTGTCTGGATACCTGTTTGAAATCCAGAACGGCAGAAAGTACATACTCCCGAGTTCCAAAATAGTGCATGTGCTAAAATATGACCGCCTTCTGCGTATAAATATGTGGAGGCGTGCATTCATTTTTACAGTATCGCGCCAGGAGATAATTGTGTCGAAGTTTGCGATTACCAACTCTCCCGCTGTTGCCGAGCCGCCCATTCGCGAAGCCCCTGTTGTGGGATTCGCCAGCGGTTTAGCGTTACCAACGCGCGAAGAGATCGAACAGGAGGTTCAACAACTTATGTCCCCAATGGGATCATTTGATGCAGATGTAGTCATTATCGGATCCGGTCCCGGGGGATATGTTGCCGCCATTCGCGCAGCCCAGCTTGGCGCCAGAACCGTTTGTATAGAGAAGGCCGCTTCGGAATGGGGCGGAACCTGTTTGAACTGGGGATGCATCCCCACAAAGACCATGCTCGCCAGTGTAGAGCGATATCAGCATGCCAAGCATGCGGATCGACTTGGAATCATCACGGGCGAAGTCAGTTACGATTTTGGCAAGATCATGTCGCGCAAGGATAAGATTGTCACCACCCTGCGGGGCGGCGTCGAGGCGCTTTTGAAGTCCAACCATGTGCGTAAGGTAGTGGGTGTAGGTCGAGTATCCGGGATCAATTCCGTGGAAGTAACGGCGGCGGATGGCACCAAAGAGACCATCACCACGAAGAATATTGTCGTTGCGACTGGATCCGAGCCGATCATTCCGCCCATCCCCGGCCTCACCAAGGCCGACGGATCGTTGGCGGACGGCATCTGGACCAGCAATGAGGCGGTATATGCCAAATCGGTGCCTGCACGAATGGTCATCATCGGAGCTGGGGCTGTCGGACTGGAATTCGCACATGTCTTTAACGGACTCGGATCGCAGTGTACCGTGGTCGAGTTTATGGATGAAATCGTTCCACTCGCCGACTCTGAAGTCGCCGCGGAATTACGCAAAGCCCTCACCAAATCCGGCATCAAGTTTAACCTGAGCAGCAAGGTCACCGAGGTCAAGAAGATCAAAGACGGTCTCAGCGTGACCATCAACAACGCCAAAGGCGATTCGCAGATCGAGTGCGATGTGGTGCTGGTCGGCGTGGGCCGCAAAGGCGTATTTGCCAATATTGGCCTCGAAGAGCTCGGCATCGAGATGGATCGACGCGGAATTGTCGTGAACGAGAAGATGCAGACCAAGGTCTCTACTATTTATGCAATCGGCGACGTGGTTGCGGGAAGCCCGGCGCTGGCGCATGTGGCCTCGCATCAAGGGATCATTGCAGTTGAAAACGCGACCGGTCACGAAGCGAAGATGGACTATCGCGCAATTCCGAGCCCCATCTTCACCGAGCCGGAAATGGGAACGGTGGGCATGACCGAGAAGCAGGCGAAAGAGGCAGGCTATGACGTGGTGGTGGGTAAATTCCCGTTCAGACCACTCGGCAAGTCCATGGCAATCGACGTTCAGGACGGCATGGTCAAGGTCGTCTCCGAGAGAAAATACGGCGAAGTCCTCGGTATCCACATCGTTGGTCCGCATGCCTCTGACCTCGTCAGTGCGGGTGTGATGGCCATTCAACTTGAAAGCACGCTGGACGAAGTCGTCGGCGCGATCTGGGCCCATCCAACGCTCTCAGAAGCTATTCTTGAAGCGGCGGAAGACGCAAAGGGTCAGGCCATTCACAAGATGCGTTCCTAACGGCAAGCTGTCGACACTTACCCACAAGGAGTCCAAATGAAATCTCTGCGAGGCCTGTTGGCCCTCTCTGTTCTATTTCTGATCGGTTGCGGCGAAGAGAAGAAGGCGGAAACCCCGCCACCTGGCGGTAAGCCAGTAGTAGTGTCGGAAGCGCCGAAAGTGTCCCCGATCCCGGCTGGCACGCTGAAAGTCGCCATGGTGACGGATACCGGTGGAATCGACGATCAATCCTTCAACGCGGGCTGCTGGGCCGGTATTCAGCGCGCTGAGAAAGAGCTCGGAATCCCCAAGTCCAAGTACCTGGAGAGCAAAGAGCAGAACGACTATTCCGGCAACCTCGGTAGCCTCGCAGATCAGGGCAATCAGCTTGTCATTGGCGTAGGATTTATGATGAAAGACGCCGTGACGCAGGCCGCCAAGGACAAACCGGGCACGAAGTTCGCGATCGTGGACGAGAGCATTCCTGGCGTGAATAACGTGATCGGTTTGAAGTTCCGCGAAGAAGAAGGTTGCTTCCTCGCCGGATACCTCGCCGCGAAGATGTCCAAAAAAGGCGTGCTGGGATTCGTGGGGGGCAAAGAGAGTCCGCTCATCACCAAGTTTGAAGTCGGCTACAAAGCTGGCGCAAAGACCGCTCGACCTGATATCCGGGTGATGGTGAAATACGTCGGCGACTGGACGGACGCACCGAAGGGTCAGCAGATCGCGGAAGAGCTGTTCAAGGAAGCTGACATTATCTTTGCCGCGGCCGGCAAGAGTGGGCTGGGCGTGATGGATGCGGCGGCCAAACAGCCGAAGGGTTGCTACGCCATAGGTGTGGATTCCGATCAGGACCATATCCAGAAGGGCCACGTGCTAACCAGCATGATGAAGGGCGTAGATGCTGCGGTCTTCAATGCGGTGAAGAGCATGGTCGACGGTACCTTCAAGCCCGGAGAAGTCGTTCTGGGAATCAAAGAGGGTGGGGTCCACCTCTCCCCGATGACCTACACAAAACAGGATGTGCCACCGGCTCTGTTGAAGAAGGTCGATGATATCTCAACGGCTATCGGGGCGGGTAAGTTCAAAGTCCCGTCGACGGAAGATGAATTTTTGAAGTTCATTATTCCGGCGGTTTAAATCTGGTGTTAGTTGTACAAAAAACGGGTCACCCACTTGGGCGACCCGTTTTTTTCATAAGGTTCCCCATCGTGAACGAT
>JBDUAM010000628.1:0-2307 GCA_040004655.1 Chthonomonadales bacterium
CGTCCCGAGCAGGGCTGGGCCATCTCCGCCGAAGGGATGCAGGCGCTGTTTGCGCTGACAAACGGCACTGACCCTGTGTTTCGCGGCAACGATGGCGCCACTTGCGATCACGGTACAAATCTGAGCACTGTTGCCGGGCGCAGGCAGGCATTCAGTCTGCTCACCAGCCGGGGGTTGATCCGCGTGGAAATGCCAGTTCCGGCAGGCGCGGAGTTTCAGGTGACGGGCGTGACCAATCAGTATGGCTGCGTCAGCCTGACGGCGCTCTCCACGTATCGCCGCCCGCTGCCTTCGACGAACCTCAAGTTTCTGAGTGCTGTGATGTGGGACGGCCGGGAGTCGACCGCGCCTTCCACCGTCAAGGTCACCAATGACGCATCGCTGATATTGGATCTCGAGCACCAGTCGGCCGACGCAGTTGCCGGTCATGCGCAGGGAACGACCCCTCTTTCGCCAGCACTACAGCAGCAGATAGTCGACTTCGAAACACATCTGTTTACGGCCCAGGCATACGATTATGCTGCCGGTCATTTGAACGCGAATGGGGCGACGGGCGGGCCTGAAGCAATTGCGACGCAGCAGTTTTTTATAGGCATAAACGATCCGCTTGGCGGTAATCCTTTTGGAACGCCGTTCACGCCGGTGATCTTTACCCTGTTTAAGTCATGGACCAATTCACAGGGGTTCGGCGGTCAGGCGCGTGAGGCAATTGCACGCGGAGAGGCTTTGTTCAACAGCCGTAACATCAACATCACAGGAGTCGCGGGAGTGAACGACGCACTGGGCACGGCAGTGATTCCGGGAACCTGCGGGACGTGCCACAGTTCTCCGAACGGCGGAAACCATTCGGTCTCGCTCCCAATCAATATCGGCGTGGCCGATCTGAACAATTCACTGGGCGTTGGGTATCTGCCTGTCATCACGCTCCGGAATTCCAGTACGGGCGCGACGGTTCAGACTACGGACCCGGGGCGGGCACTGGTCACCGGTAAGTGGTCGGACATTGGCAAGTTCAAAGGTCCGGTTCTTCGCGGTCTGGCGAGCCGTGCTCCCTACTTTCACAATGGTTCGGCTCAAAAGCTTTCAGATGTTATCAATTTTTATAACCATCGGTTCGCGATGGGGCTGACACAACAGGAGAAGTCGGATCTGGCTCTATTCCTCGCGGCGCTGTAGCCGAGAGAATAGAGTGTGGGCTTCGAGGGCTTTCGCGGAAAGTCCAGACTAGCTCTGTCTGGAAGCAGGATCGGTTCATCCACAAACGGCAATCCTTGCTGTACTGGGAGAGGCTGGCGGAAACCTGCGACTGAATGAGGTCAACGCGCGCCTGCAGCAGTTGCGCCCGGGAACATCCATCAAACGCATTGTTGATATCGCCCGCACGGCACACAAGTTAATTGAACGGTCGGCAACGGGGCTGAAATTGATCAAGCCGGAAAATGCTCAGCGAATGTCCGGTCGTTCTCTGTGGGGGCCAGCCTCGGCGTTTACCTTAACGGAAGCGCAGCGCTATTGTTCTAATATTGCAAACCCGAGGGCCTGAGTACGATAGGAGTTGCGAACCAGCTCCGAGCGTGCAGATGGGTTAATGCCCCTGTCAACCGCGACACACTCAGAGAGGATCACCTCTACTTGGTGAACGCGGGCAAGATCCGCCTGGAATCGCAGCGGTGGATCGCGACCGTGTGATTGGCGCAGAGTTCGTCGAGATGCCACTGAGTCGCGTGTTGCGGTGTCGACTACCTAACGCTGGCGGGCCCGCTTCATGGGGAACTCATAGCATTCAGGTTCGTTGCGTAGCGGCCTCCGGCCGGCCCAGTGATTTAGGCGGTGCAGACCATCGCGCTTCCCGACCCCCGGCCTGCTCGCACGCCTGAACCGCCCGGCGGTCCGCAATGTAGCAGCCGATTTCCCGGTACATCTGGCGAAGCACCGCTCGTGACAGAGAGCGAATCAGAGCCATTCAGGCACCTCGACAGCATCGTTCTCCGAAACCCACGGGATCGATATCGGCTTCTCTATTCGGGAGACGGACGGCACCGCCTGCGGGATCGTCAGGAAAGAGCTCACATTCGACAAGTGGCTGGTGGCCGGACTACTCTCAGGTTTTCCTAAAGTTTCGCCGATCCCGTCGATAACAAGCACAGATCAAAAGTGCGTTCACGCGGGGCGCTCCTTAGCCATGAGCCGCCCTCTGTCCCGTCCCGTGA
This sequence comes from Chthonomonadales bacterium, assembly GCA_040004655.1. Taxonomy (GTDB): domain Bacteria; phylum Armatimonadota; class Chthonomonadetes; order Chthonomonadales; family CAJBBX01; genus JBDUAM01. The sequence goes on from JBDUAM010000628.1 coordinate 2,211, forward strand.
CCGGTTGCGATCAGAACGACAATTGCGACGCATAATGGTGCCACTAGTGTCCTGAGTTAGAAATTCGTTGCAAAAGTAAGCCGGTTGTTTTAACCTG
>JBDUAM010000040.1:0-2300 GCA_040004655.1 Chthonomonadales bacterium
GGCCGTGCAAGCTGAATCCAAAGCAACTCAAGGTAGCAGCCGACTGGCTCGACGACTATCGCCAGTTTTGGCAGGAGAGTTTCGATCGCCTTGATGACTACCTTCAAAAACTCAAGAAAGAGCGAAAGCAAAATGCAACCAAAGGAAAATCAAATGTCCGCAACAAGTCCGCAAAGTCCTAACGAGAATCTGTACGAACTCTCCATCACTCGAATATTCAATGCTCCTCGGGAACTCGTGTACGAAGCCTTCAGCGACGCCGAGCATACCAAGCAGTGGATGGGGCCACGCGGGTTTGTCGCCACCCATCTTGAACAGGACGTTCGTCCCGGAGGGAAGTGGCGGACCTGCCTCCATCAAGTCGCCGAGTGGAATGGACGCATTATTCCGGATCTTTGGCAGGGCGGGGTATTCAAAGAAGTAGTGCCACCTGAGCGCCTTGTTTACACCTTTGCCTGGGATGGCCAGGGAGGGCAACCCACGCGGGAGACAGTGGTTACGATCTCCTTCACTGAGGTTGATGCCGACAATACCCGTATGGACTTCCATCAGGCGTTCTTCGACTCTATTGAACAACGTGATGGCCATAACCAGGGGTGGAACAGTGGATTCGATCGTCTGAATGAATTTGTCACCACTACGAAGCAATTGAACTAAAACTCAACCTTCAGAACCTTATTTGTTCCGGCGTCACCAACAGCAGCACACAACACGGGAGAAGACACGATGATAGACACGCCTGAAGTAGTGAAGACCCAGCCACTGACAATTGCAAAGATTTATCAAGTTGTACCCGCGAATCAGATTCAGAAGGTCATGGGAAAGACACTGGAAGAACTAAGAAACGGAATCAAAGAGCAAGGGAAGACGATCACGGGACCGTGGTTTGTGCATCACATTAAACCTCCGGCACAAAACTTCGATTTTGAAATCTGTATTCCCGTCTCTGAGCCAATTGAGCCAACAGAGCGGATGCAGGCAGGGGAATGGCCTGCGATGACTGTTATACGCACTGTGTATCGCGGCGGCTATGAAGGGCTTTCAGGGGCTTGGGTGGAATTCTCGAAATGGATTAAGACGCACGGCCATAATGTTGAATCAGATATCTGGGAACGCTACCTTGTCGGTCCCGAAACCGGCAGCGATGCGTCAGCGTGGCAGACGGAATTGAATTGCCCTCTAACCGAGCGGTAAGCAAGATATTTCAAGAAGACAGAAGATTGTTCGATGGTTCGCAGACTTGATCTGCGAACCATCTCTCATTCAAGTATTGGTGGCGCGGTAACTGTATATATGCGACGACGCAGCCATTGCTCACGGCAGTCATTGATCAAATCATGCTTTCGACTTGATGGAGAACAAACGGTTGATGGCTGACCACAGAACGATGCACGCACTTCGTTTATCTTTATTTTTATGGATGCTGAAAACCCTGTCATAAAGCTTTGCGTGGAAGGGATGGCGCTCGAATCGCGAGGGCAGTCCGTAGAAGCAGCGAGCCTTTTTATGCAGGCGTGGCAAATTGCAATGGACGACTTTGAGGCAAGCATCGCGGCCCACTACGTTGCTCGTCATCAGGATTCGCCCGAAAAGGCTCTCCATTGGAATCAGATCTCAATTGATCGTGCAAATTTGGCGAGCGAAGAGAAGGTTCGTAGCTTCTATCCGTCGCTATACCTAAACATGGGAAAGGCGCATGAAGACCTGAGTCACCTTGCAGAAGCAGAGCATTTTTACAAACTGGCCGAGGGCTCGCTTGCTGTTTTGTCCGACGACCGCTATGGCAAGATGGTTCGCGACGCGGTACACAGAGGACTGGAGCGCGTGGCGAGCAAATCCACCTAGGCAGGTCGCTTTCGAGGTGTCGTGACATCAGTTGAAGGACGGAGCCGGGCAGCCTATCTAGAGGGTGTTATGGACTTTGCACCTGAGTAGATTCTTTGCTGGGGCTGGTTTTGTCTTCAGGATGGAAGGATGGGGAAGGTACGGAAGGTGTATCCGTCGGACGTGACGGATGAGGAGTGGTGTTTTGTGTTGCCTTATCTTCTGCTTTGTCGCGAAGACGCCGGGCAGCGGGAGCATGATTTACGTGAGGTCTTCGACGCCGTTCGTTATGTAGCGCGGAGTGGATGCGCGTGGCGGATGGTACCGGGCTGTCATTGTCAACTGAAAATTCCCAGTTTGGATAGCTTGAATATTACTCGTTTTAGGCGGGTTGAACATTGCGGAAGGATGCGGCGGAGGGCGCAGCCGGAGTCGCAGCCTCCCGCAGGGAAGTCATGGTCTACCCCGCGTCCTTT
>JBDUAM010000587.1:0-2298 GCA_040004655.1 Chthonomonadales bacterium
ATTTCAGGTAGTAAGCATGCTCCCAGACGTCTACGCCCATGACCGGCACATGGCCGTCCATCAGCGGGCAGTCCTGGTTGGCGCTGCTGGTGACGACGAGTCCCTTGCCATCCCAGAGCAACCATGCCCAGCCGGAGCCGAATCGCTTGGCGCCGGCGTCATTCATCTTCTCTTTTAGGGTGTCCACGGTGCCGAATGCCGCCGTGATCGCGCCTGCCAGATTGCCCGCAGGTGCCGCCGGACCGCCGGGCTTCATGATCTCCCAGAACATCGTGTGATTGTAGTGGCCACCGCCATTGTTTCGCACGGCCATTCGAATGGCTTCCGGGACGGTATCAATACCTTTTAACAGTTCTTCAATCGTCTTGCCCTGAAGATCAGCGTGATCCTTCAGCGCTGCGTTCAGATTGGTAACGTACGCATTATGGTGCTTGTCATGATGAATCTGCATCGTGGTTGTGTCAATTGTCGGTTCCAGAGCTGCATAGTCGTAGGGCAACGCTGGTAACGTGAAGTCCGCCATAGTCTCATCTCCTCTATTTTCGACGCGAATTGCGTCCTAAAGCCAAATTGTCCGGCGTTCTGCGCTCGCCAATCGTTTTGCCGAGTGGCTCTACATCCGCGGGAACTACCATGCTACAGCAGTGCAAGTTTACCTGATATGGAAAGGGTTAAGTGTGGCTATTCCGACCGAACCATAACCGTCGCTTTGTCGATGTAATTGACCCCCGATTTCGGCAGCGGTCTCGGCATCGGCTGAGCGATTCCGTGGGCGTCGATGGTCCGGCATCGCAAATCATACGAGCCCGGTTTCAAGTCCTTGATGGCGATTGCCCAGTGCGCGATGGAATACCTCATCGGCCAACTGACCGGGAAGCCTCCATCTGGAGTAAATCCTATCGTGCCTCGCGGGAGACTACCTGCCGGGAGTCCGCCACCCCAGACCTGCGGGCAAGCAAGTATCTGCGCGTCCTGCCATGGAAGGCTCTTCAGATAGGGGTCATCGGCAGGCATCGGCGATTTGGTCGGCACCACGCTCACCTGAACTCGTGTAATGCCGGAAATCCCGACCTGTGCAATTCCGCTGATGGGCAGGGGAGCGCCAGACTTGATGGTCTCGGGCGTCTGCACAAATCGCGCGTAGGTCTTCATCCAGCTATCGACATCGTTATTTTCATCGGCATAGGTGTCGTTCGCACCCGGTAAGTTTGTCAGCGTCACTCGCTGCAGCCACTTCACCGATTTGAATCCGTATGCTTCGGGGACGATCATACGTACCGGACCACCGCGTTTTCCGCTCAACCATTCGCTATTCATCTTGTACGCGAGGATTACCGGATATTCGCCAGGAGGGTCTTCGAGCACTCGCCCCAGCGAAAGTGACCCGCGAAACATCTGCTTCGGGTCCTCGTTGTGGTGCCCGTAATAAGTGACACGTCGAATATCGCTGACTGGTTTGGTAAACCAGATCAATTCGCGTAGAGGCACGCCTTCCCACAGACCAATTCCAAGGGGCGAAGTCAGGTTATTGCAGGTAATCACTTTGAGGTACTTCACGGCGTGCTTTTCCGCAAGCAGCATCAGTGCCGGGAAATCGAGCGCATTGCCACCTGCAATGGTCATTGGCCGCTCAACTTTGCTGCCCGTAGTGGTATCCGCGACGACTTCGAGTTTCCACGTATCCCGCGTCATCCCGATCTCGCGAAGTTTCTTCTCCGGCTGTTGGTAGGGCAAGGGGTCGCCGCGTTCAACGGTTCCAAAATCGGCATCCCTGGTCAGATAGTCGACCACGGGTCCCTTTGGTCGCGGTAAATCAACGCGAAGTTGGGCATCAGCCTCAACAGTCGCGGCAAGCAGAGCTCCCGACCCAAGCATTTGCAAGAAGTAGCGTCGGGTGACGTCGAGGTGTTCGTGAAGAATGGTCGGTTCAATGCGGTTCATGTGGTCATTGTACCAATCAATCCACAAGTTTGCGAATAAAAGAAAAACAACACATTAGCACGAAGCGATTATCGGAGCGCGGGCGTCCCCGCCCGCACCGACATAACTATGGTTCGAACGACAACATCATCCGCTAACATGTCAACCATGTCTCCGTGATGGACCCATATCTTCGCATAAAAGCTCGTCGAAATCCGGACTTATCGGATATAGACAGAATGATAACGAATGGCAGGGCAATAACCCAGACAAACGGCGTAAAGATAATTCGGCAAAGAATCTCTCCCAGAATTGCTTCAAAAATTCCCCCAAATAGGAAATCCATATCGCCCTCATTCGAATGCAATTACAGTTACG
>JBDUAM010000213.1:0-2295 GCA_040004655.1 Chthonomonadales bacterium
ACTAAAGTTTAACCCAAGTAGCTCCAGCAACAGGTCTTTGCGTTACAATAGTACGGTTTAATTGGTGGAAGCGATTATCCTGGAGGTCATCTAAGTTGATAAGAAATATCAAAATTACGGCGGCTATCTTGATCGGAATGTCATTACGGATTTCGGCTGGCGCCGATACGCCAGTCCAATTCCAATACGATTCCAAGCTGCCATTGAATGCTGAACTCAGGGATCTTCCGGACGTGCTACCGGCGCAGGCTGCTCTTCGCAAACGGTGGAAACTCACCTATAGCTCGACAAATAACGAGCGTGTCACGGCCATTTTCGCGCTTCCGGCAAAGGGAACCGCGCCATTCCCAGCTGTACTGCTGCTCGCTGGTTCCGGCGGACATAAGGACACGGATTACGTTCGATATACGGCTGATATGCTCAGCACTCTCGGATGCGCGACTATCTCCATCGACGCCCAGTATCACGGAGATCGATCCAAGCCCGGAATAAGTGGTGACATCCACCTCGTTGGTGACCCGGTCATGCGGGATGCGTTCATTCAGACGGTTGTCGATCTTCGACGAGCAGTCGACTATTTCTGCTCACGAAAAGAGATTGACGCCACGAGAATTGGATACATGGGCTTCAGTCAAGGCGGGATCATCGGCGGATCGTTTGTCGGCGTGGAACTGCGCGTGAAGGCGACCATTTTAGCAGTCGCAGGTGGCGGTATGATCGCCGAAGGTAAGAACAGAAATCTCTATACCGATGCTACAGCGGAACAGTTCGCCGCGGCCGCAAAGCTTACTGACCCCATGTACTTTATCGGAGGCTACGCAGGTCGACCACTCCTGATGCTCTCGGCAAAAAAGGATGAACTAATTCCCAAGGCTATGACCGATGCTCTCTTCAACGCGGCAAAAGAACCGAAGAAGATCGTCTGGTTCAACTCAGGGCACGCCCTCACGCCGACCGCGTTGCTTGTGAATGTAAAAACATTCTTCCAGAAGCAGCTCAAGTTGACTGCATCCTAACTGCTAACAACTCGCCCCTCAAACGGCACGTCCCCCACTCGCATGGAGTTCAACTCTTTGATGGAGTTACGCCACATAAAGATCGTGATGCCGACCGTTATCGCCACAAAGAGTGAGTTGTAAGCGTAAAATCCCCAGTTCCAGTATCGCCAGGTGTAGAATGCACTGCCCGCCCCGATCACGCAGAACGAGAGTGGCAGCAGATAGACCCCGATGGTCACGTCGCGTGTGCGACCCTCTGTAATTCCAATCCAGAGCCCTGTCACCACGCAGAGCAAGATGTAGAGCAGCGAGAGAAAGAATCCGTAGAAATAACCCGTCAGGGCAAACTTGGCTCCTACAAGGCTCCAGAGCCAGATCACAGGCGCCAACCCGCCAATAGACGCCCCGGCCCAGATGGCAAGGGATGGCAGTAATGCTCCAATGCAATGCCCAAGGCCAAGGCCGCGTGAACTCAGTGGCGTAAGCAGCACAAACCCGAGTGTCGATTTCTCCCGCTCCAGTCGAAACGATTCGGTTACGGTTCGGCAAATTGTCCACGATCCAATAATTGGAATTCCAACCAGCGCCGCCGTCAGCATAGAAAGCCCGGTAATCACCTCACGCGAGCCGTCGAAAATGGTGTCTGTGATATCTTTGGGCGGGAAGATGGCGCTTGCCAACGGGAATGGATAAATGAGCAGGCTAAGCGCCTGTGGCAGGTAATTGACCACAATCATCGCCACGCTCAGCGACACCAGAGCAAAGACAATCTGATCTGTTTGTAGGGAGCCGGGCAGCGTCTTTCGCGCCGAATAGAGCGCAACCGGATTATCCGTCATGGTGAAAAGTTTTCGCATGACCGCGGCGCCAATGGGCGAGAGTGGTCGCCATCGCCACTCCGATTCCCGCCTGGCAAGACCAGATGTTGGAGGCAAAACCACCACCGGCGGAACGGGTGGAACACTCTCAGGAGACGGAATCATCGACTGGTTCACAACAGGCGGTGCGACAATCACGGGAGGCGCAGGGATCGAAGTCTCGATTGGAAACGGTTGCCAATTTCGCAACCCTTCGTTCACCGTCGCCGACGTGGCCGGCCGAGATGGGTCCAACCTCATCACCGTTGTTCTGCGTTTCAATTCGGAGACGGCGCGATCCAATCGACCACTCGCTTCATACCATTTGCCAACAAGTGACATAACTCCACCGGCACAGATTGAAAAAATCCAGATAGACCAAGCTGGCAGTCCCGTTGAGCGTGCCAATCCGTCAAGTAAATATGGATTGCTAAATATTG
>JBDUAM010000018.1:0-7594 GCA_040004655.1 Chthonomonadales bacterium
TATATTGTTGTTTGTATAAAAAATGCCGCTCAAGATTTCTCCGGAGCGGCATCTTGTCTACTTTGCTGCTGTCTTAGCTGCCGTCTGTACCACTGCATCTGTTTGGTAGTACTCCACGTATCCCAGCATCATCTCGTCGTAGGTCTGGTCGCCCCAGGGAACGGTACGCGTGGGGTCCGGGTTGGCTAGATTCTTCTTGCTGTTATCGTAGACGGCAGTGGCCACCATTTTACTGCCAGCCGGGATTAGCATGTCCACTTTCGGTCGATAATAGAGCTGCCAGTTGAAATCGTATCGCGGCACATCCAGCAGGGTGGTTCGTTTGCCGTCCGGCGTTTCTAATTCATACTTGAATGCCTTGCCACGCACATGCATGTGCGGCGCAAATCCGATGATGGATACATTCACGGGAGGCTTCACGCTGGCTGTTTCGACATGGTTTGCGTCACCGGGCGGAATGCTCAGGAATCGATTAGCGATTCCGTAGGTCTCCACGGCATGCTTCGGCGGCGTCTTAGAGAAGATCATTCCCAGTCGTACCTGGTCTTCGGTCGCTTTGCCGTTTGGCGTGTAGTGGATCTGGAAGATAAGGTTACAGTTCTTCGGCAGCTTCTTGGCGAAACCATCGGGATAACTGAGCACGCCATTTCCCGGAACGTACGCTGCGAAGAATCCGGCGCTAACATCCAGATGACCTGATCCCAGGACGGGGCGTTGGCGAGGGGCTGATCCACGCTCCGGCATCACAAACACCAGAACATGGTGGACTACTGCGCGTGATGTCGGGAGAATTTCTAATGCCGATACCCATCGGTCTTCGGAAATGCCCGATGGCACAAACGCGAGTTGGTAAGGCATAAATCCGTCAGCCTTCACGGCTATGGATTTGGGAATTTGAACGATCATGTCCGGCTTCCCGATCTGCCAGGTGTCGTCATACTTTTTGGCGACCGGAGCGCTCGCAGCGTTTCCTGCCGGGTGATCGGATTTCAACCATGCGACCAAGTCCCGCTTCTCATCAGCGGAGAGGGATTTGTCATTCACCCAACAGCTTGCTTTTCCAGCTTCCGGTGGAGCGGCGAACCAGGGCGGCATGGTCCCCTTTTCCACAGCTGCAGCAAGCGTTGGAGCATGGCTGACAACATCTTTCATCGTGGTGAGGGAGAACGGGCCAACACCACCTGATCGATGGCACTCCACGCATTTGTTCGCGACGATTCCTGCCACTCGTTCGTAGTAGGTGACCTTCGGGGGACTCTTAACGGGTTTGTTCTGACCGCTTGCGCCGAACATCAACATGGAGATCGGCACGACCGCAATCGACGATACGAGAATAGAGTTCTTGCGAGACACTTGCATGAAATTCAAAATCCTTTCGGGATAAACACACAACTTAATACCGTATTATAGACGCCTTTGAGAGTATTGCGGTATCACTAATTCTAGATGACACAATGTTAACCCATGAAAAATGATCCCGGATAAACGGGGGCAAATTGTAAATTCTGTCTTGTGCTTAGCTGACCACACCAACCGGTTGCGGGGTGAAATCGGGGAAAACTTTATCAATGTGATTATTCTTCAAGCGTAACTGCACGATCTCGGATAGAACATTTCTATAATCTGTAGTCACTCGCAAATCGCCGACTTCATCGAGTTGCCTGTCTTCCAGACCAGGCCACGTGCCATGAACCTTGCCGCCATGCGTCCCGCCACCAGTCACAAACATGACGCCACCGCGACCGTGATCCGTCCCGATTCCGCTGTTCTCCTGCAGGCGTCGACCAAACTCTGTCATCGCAACCAGCGTGATTCGCCCCATCTCACTTCCCATGTCCTTTACGAAGGCTGCCAGGCCCGCCGCGAGATCACCAGCCTGCGCGCCAAAGACTGTTCCCTGCGCCACATGGGTGTCCCAGAGATAAGGTCCGCGATGATCGAGACACGCGACTTCCAGGCCAACATTTCCCCGGATCATACAGGCTACCTGTTTCAGCCCGGTAGCAAACTGAGAGTCTTTCGGATAGACCGCGCCGTTTGCAGGCGCATAGTCATCCGGATCAATTCTGTTCAAGGTATCCAGCACCGCGAGAGTTTCTCGCCCGGCAATAGAGACGGCGTCACTCCCCGTGTTGTAGAGATTCTTGAGCGCGGCATGAAGGTCGCGCTCGGGCATGCCCTGTGGCAATGCAAGCTTGAAATCGGATAGAGAGTTTAGCGCGGTCGCGTCTGTCGCTCCTCGCAGAAGGTCGGGCATGACGTTGCTGAATGCTACAGCCCGCAATGGAGATGATCCAGAATGATCCGTGCTGTCGAGGTGGCGACCGACCCATCCGCTGGCGCTGCCTGATTCTTCGGTTGCCAATCCGCGCTCCATGGCGAGCATGGCTTCAAAGTGACTTCTTGATTGATCGCCCGATCCGCAAGCGTGAACAATCGCCAGTTTGCCCTCTTTGAAGAGCGGCTGCAGCGGAGCCATCATCGGATGCAGGGCCCATCGACCATCAAGATCGACTGCGCGAGCAGCGGCATCCACCTTCATATTCTTCGGCGAAGCGACATTGATGGAAGGCCGTTTTCGGTAGTAGGCATCCTCAAAAGTTGGGACAACGAGATTAAGTCCGTCCGCACCGCCGCGCATGAAGACACTGATGAAAATGTCTTTCTTTGGGGCATCGCCTTTGCCGTTCACCACAACATCCGCAAGGGCCGAGTTGCGCGTATTCATCCAACCGACAACCGATAGAGCGGTGCCGAGCAGAAACGCCCGTCGACTCGGGTGGATGGAAATGGGGTCGCCGTGCAGCGGTCGCGAGACGATATTAGGACCGCCTTCGAGTGGTCTGCCCGTGCCGTCGCAACCGAGTGGAAGTCTTTCTGTACCCATGCCTGTTACCTCCACTGGAATTCCGGACTGGAGATCAGCAGCGCAGCCAACCGCTCCGGTTCTCGGTGGGATTTCAATCTTTCGCGCATCTCGGCGGCGGCATCAGATGCCGGATCTTCACCGAAAATACTCGCGTAGAGATTGTCAAAGTTTGTATTGTATCCAGACTTCTTTGGCTCCAGAACATCGCTCAATCGGATGTCGGTTCCGTGGATGCCTGAGGTCGTCAGCGCGAACGCGAAGTTCCAGCGCGCGAGCAGTGAACCGGTCCACGCGGAAGTTCGATCCGGGTAGCCATCCGGCATAGGCCACTGGTAGAGCGGCATGCCCATTCGTTCCAGATGATGGTGCAGCGCTAGATCGCCGTTGGTGTCAACGTTCAACGCTCGCAACGCAGAGACGGAGTAGTCGTACGGGCGTTTCATCACAGGCGGACCAGAGACAAGTTCCGCCGAAAGCAACATCGGGCGCAGCATCTGCGTGATGTCGCCGCCGGTTTTCAGGTAGATCTCCGCCATCTTATCGGACCAGGCGTCTGCGCCATCGCCGAGGAAGAATCGACAGATTTTGTACGAGACAAACTTGGCCGTCATCGGATGCCTGCTCACGATGTCCAGTACTTTGTCGCCATCTTCTACGCCATGTCCGGCTGCTATCTTTATTCCCAGGACAGTTTTCGCACCGGTGTCATGCGAGTCGGCGTCAAACCTAAAGGTGCCACGAGCATGCATGAACCGGTCTTCTACAGTCCATCCTGTGAGGCAGCGGGCAACTTCTTGTACATCCTTCTGCGTGTATCCGCCGTGAACTCCCAGCGTGTGGAGTTCCAACAGTTCGCGGGCATAATTCTCGTTTGCTCCGGCGCCTTTGGTGTCCTTTTTGCGGTTCACCTGATTGTCGAGGTACTGAAGCATGGCCGGACTATGCGCCGAAGTTCGCAGCAGATCGGGGAATTTACCCAGCGCGTTTGTGCGAAGTACTTGGAGCAGGTCGGTAGGCTGGTCGTACGCGATCTCGCCTTTGCGGGAGTAGATGTTAAAGTGATTGGTCCAGAATTCGACCATGCGCTCCCGAAGCTGATGCGGACTGTAAACGGCGTAGAGTAGCGTCGCCATCTGAAGCTGGCGCGTGATCTCTTCCTCTGGTTGATCGCCCAGTTCTGAGGCGTTGATCTGCAGGGCTTCCAGGCTGGCGAGTCGCGTGGAGAGGATATCGGGTTCGTTGTCTTTTGGATGGAGTTGCTCGGTGAGGTAGTTCTCCGCGCCGATCTTACGAATGCGGGCGACTTCACCGGGAATGGGTCCATAGGAGACGCGGTTGATCAAGCGAGTCTCTTTTGAGACATCACCCGCCGGCAGTCGCACAGAATCAATCGGCTGGGTGTGGACAAATCGACGCGCAATGGCCGAGCATCCGGTTAGCGCGACACCTGCTCCCGCGACTGCGCCGAGTTGCAGCGCTTCGCGTCGTCTGAGTTTCACCTTGAGGAATCCTGATTACCTGCAACAACTGCGGACGGGATATAGGCGGATTCTCGTGCGCCAAAGAAGAGCGCTCGAACACCAGCGCCAAAGGATATCATCGCAACAACAGGCGTAAAGATGAACCACCCGATGACGGGAAGCAATCCGCAGGACACCACGAGCAAGAGCGCGCCGCGCTCGATGCCACGATAGGTGGATCGATCGGGATCAATCGCCTTAATGCGTTCGGCAACGAGGAGGGCAAATCCACTGCCGCCGATTGCCATCACCGAGAGCCAGAACCCTGCAGAGAGCCATGCAATGAGCGTGATCAGGGGGTAATGAAAGTTTAATAGATAAGCAGTGCCGAATGCCGCCGCAGCGAACATTACTAATCCAAAGAAGAAATTCACATACGGCTTAGACTGAATCTCTCGTTTGGCCGATTCCGATTTCTTCGGAAAAAGGAGGGAAAAGGCGATCATCACCGCCCAGACCGAGACCAGAATTCCGAATATAACTCCGATGACCGTAAGTACATCGCCAATGGTGTATTTCACGTAAGGCTCCCTTCAAACTCAATTGTGACTTATGTTATGGATTGGGACTATACCTTTAACTACAGGTCCCCTTGGATAGAGGTTTCACGCCGAATCAACTGATTGTGCCAGAGGATAGGGATTACCCGTGAACTCCATCGTAATATGCCTGAGCGGCCACGCGCTCTTCATCGTTCAGGTAAGTCCGGCAGACGAGACAGAGTCCGGTTTTGTCGGTCTCACGTGCTTTGCACATAAAGCACTTGTTTACCCTCCTCGCCTCGGCAACGAGTCGAGGGTTCTTCAAGGCATCGATGACCATGTGTCGAGGAACGCCGCCGTTCGCAGAGAGCGAAAAGAAGTCGTTGGTCGGTTCAATTTTCTTGCGTCGGACTGCCAATTCCTATTCCGCCTTGGGACTCAGTATACGATGCAAACACCATTATTGATCAAAATTTTTGCCGTGTCGATTATCACCGTAAGAGATTATGGGAAGATCAAAGACACGTGTTGTATATCCCTAGATTTCGTTTCGATACATCTCATTTTCCGGTGGATGAACATAGCAGCTGTCACGACCAAAACGCCAACAATTTCACTTCCAATCAGGTGGCCAAAATGTTTTTATCCCCGGTTATGAGTACCGCGCAGCCTGATCCTAAAGCCGCCTCCAAGATCGGACGGTCTTTGTCTGGCAAACCGTGGACCGATTCTAAATTTTTTGACGCATTATTGACTTCAACTCATTCCGCCAGCCGCTCTAGGATGGAAATTGATTGGGGCCGTTTACTGTAGATGTTCCGTTCAGCTTCCTGCCGAGCGTAGTCAGATGTCACAAGTTGAATGTCCTCCATAGTTCAGATCCTGCTGATGGGCGAACCTTCATTCCAGTCAGCAGAGAATAATATGTTTGCATCCAGGAATACCCGCGTCAATCGGTAGGCGTCCGATGGACGATGCTATCGGGGTCAATTCCCACCTCAATAACTTCTTTGCGGGCAGATTCATAGTCAGCTGTATCAATTGAATTCGTCAACAAAAACTCTGCAATACGTTCATCGGAATATATCTCTACCGGCGTAGCGATTGCGGGTCGCAGTAAAATTCCATCTTCACGTTCTTCCGCAATAACAAGAGAGCCATCCACAAGCCCGTATCTCTTTCTCATTTGTGCAGGAATGGTAAATACACCGCGCTTTCCCAGCTTGCCTGTTTCCGTACATATTGCCTTCATGCCATGTCTCCGAAATACTGTATTACAGATATTCTGCCATGGGTTGGTCTATTTGTCAACTTTCAAACGGCATAGCATGGATTGGAATATTGTTGGAGTTCATCTGTCTGAAGGTCGAGAATTGCCGTAATTGCGTGGCGGAATATATCCTTAGTAATCTAATAAGCTATCATCTAACCATGGCAAACCTCGCTGCACTTAAACTAAAGAGAAGGTTGAAATCCGCGAATCTGGGATATGCGGTCCCAATGTCGTTAGATGAGAAGTTTCTCATTATCGAAAAGGACCCCAAATGGCGAGTCCTCGACCTCCCGATCGACGGCGATCCCGAGATGGTTGAGGAAGTCCTTGTTGAGGCGCTCATAGTCGGACAGTTCCGAGTCGCAAGCTCACCAGGGATGATCCTTGGGCTGGCTGCGGACGACATCATCGAGGCTGACTCTGACTCACCGGACGGTTATCGCCTGATAAAACGTGGGCAGAATGTTGCAGTACATGTCTTCTGTGAGGTGGACCAGCGTGACGAGATCGAAGCAGCACTCAACCAGACCATCGGGCAGATCGGCGGTGAGCTGGATGGGAAGATGGGCGAGACCGGGCTGTGCTACACCATCCCGGTTCAGGCTGGATTCACTAAGATCGAATATGCGCTGAGTCGCGTGGTTCGGGATGACTGGACGTATTCCAATGTCCACGATCTCGAGACTGGTGAGTTGCTCAACTGGTGGTTGTCTGGGGCAGCATAGGGCACCTCGGAATGTTTGTCCCAAATTGTGATATATAATAATTGTAAGGAGAAATCAAATGGGAATCACCTTCCAAAATGACACCCTAACGTTACCTGAAATCGAAACTCAATTCAAAAATGAGTGGATTCTTGTGGAGAATCCAGTTTTTGATGCTAAGGATAAGCTCGTTTCAGGAACGGTCCGTTGCCATAGTGCGAATCGGGACGATGTGTATCAGCGAGGGTCTGAATTGAGATTGCGCCATTCTGCCTTTTTGTATACTGGTAAACCACCCGAAAACTTTATGATCAATCTATGAATCACTTTGATCCCAATCAAGGCGCAATCCTTGTTCGAACACTTTTGAGTGGTCAAAATGGGGATACGGTGGTCTACCTGGCGTTAGATACAGGCTCAACATCAACGAGCATTAACAAGGGTGTGCTTGAGGCCATTGGATATGATGTCGAAACTTTATCTCCATCGGTAATGATTACCACGGGAAGCGGTATCGAGAACGTGCCTCGCCTGAATGTCAATTCAATCGAAGCCCTTGGGCAAATTCGTCGGAATTACTCCCTGATAGCTCACTCACTCCCGCCAACGGCTTCGGTTGACGGTCTACTCGGGCTGGATTTCTTTCGCAACCACATATTGACACTCGATTTTAAGAATGGTCAGATTTTGTTAGAGTAGGAGCGAATATTTGTGAGAGCAATCGTATTTACTCTACTTGCTTTTGT
>JBDUAM010000510.1:0-2280 GCA_040004655.1 Chthonomonadales bacterium
CTCGTTTACGTTATGTATGTGATTATCAGGTTTAAATATACAATTTTGTTGTTTCATTGGATGGTGCAACCAGCTCACTTTGCTTCACGAAGTCACCCTGTGTCTCGAGGACGAAAATTCCCGAACTGCTACGCACATTCTGGAGGGTAGCTTGCATGGGAAGACAAACAACAACTGGAATACTGTGAGGTGAGGAATTTCGTCTGTCTACGTTGAACCAGTAAATGGTTAATTTCTGGTTAATCCTTGATCAGCCTGGATTCATAGCACATGGGGAAAACCAAGCTAAAAAGTATGTTGGTAGGAAAAACAAAAGGGGAATAGAACGTTGGCATCTTGGATAGGAGAACTTAAAGACAGAATAAAGATCTATTGCAACCGATGTGGTCGGGAAACTAATCACTTACTGCAAACCAGCCATCGGGTTGACTACACCGAAAGTCAGGATGGCTTCCTCGTTTTGGTCGAACAGGTAATTTGCCGATTCTTTATTTGCGCGGGGTGTGAAGAAGCATGTATCGAAGAGTGCAGTACATGCCCAAGCTGGATGACTCAAGACGGAAGAGAAGTATACGAATGCAGAGTAATTCCCGAAAGGACGGAACGAACGGTTGTAGTCAAGCATTTTAAGCAACTTCCAGACGCCCTCGACAAAATATATCGAGAGACGATTCGAGCCTTCAATTCTGGCTTGTACGTCCTCACCGCAGTCGGCCTGCGCGCGCTCATTGACGGCATCTGCGCAGACAAAATTATTTTAGGTGCGAACCTCGAACAGAA
This sequence comes from Chthonomonadales bacterium, assembly GCA_040004655.1. Taxonomy (GTDB): domain Bacteria; phylum Armatimonadota; class Chthonomonadetes; order Chthonomonadales; family CAJBBX01; genus JBDUAM01. Next base: position 781 of record JBDUAM010000510.1, read on the forward strand.
AATCAACCAATTAACAGGTCTCTTGCCTCCTAATATTGTCGACAGTCTCCATAGCTTCCGGTTTATGGGAAACCAAGCGGCACATGAATTACGCGCTCCTGACGTGGAGGATTTGCGGTTAGCAATCGAGGTCAGCGAGGACTTATTGAATTATCTGTATGATCTTGATTACAAGGCAAAGCTACTTCCGAGGAGAGCATCCCCACATCGACTAAATTTGGATGATTGATCTCATTATTGAATTGAAGCATTCGGCACCTCCAACGGTCTTCATTTATTCTGGGTTAGCATGTGGGTCAATTTTGATTATATATTGACAGTGTGATCCATATAAGAGCACAATAACAGTATATTTGTATTCACGGAGTAAGACGATAACATGGAGCAATTTGACGAACTGGTACAAGAAGTGATCCACTTGGTTCGATTTGGTGCGGATGGTAGGAGTCGTGATGTGAAGGCTCTTGCAAGACGCATGGCCCAGAGATATCGCACATCGATACCGGAATTATCTAATGGCCTCGCAAAGTTAGTTGCTCAAGAAGGGGCACTTCGGAGTGCTAGAAGGCCGCTACCAGTCGATGCGGATTCCCGAATGGCGCTGGCTCGGGTTATCGACCCAGTCTTGGCTGTAGAGCCCATTTTGGCCAAGCAAACTGAAGTTCAGCTTCACCAGATCATTAAGGAGCATGCCGATCCGTCATCTTTAAAAAAGGCGGGATTAAGTCCCAGCAAATCTGCATTGTTTGTAGGTCCGCCAGGCGTTGGTAAGACGATGGCAGCGCAATGGATTGCTTCTCGAATGGGGCGACCTCTTATTGTTATGGATCTTGCCTCAGCGATCAGCAGTTTCCTTGGAAAATCTGGACAAAATCTGAGACAGCTATTCGAGTTTACTAAGGAATTTGATTGCGTCTTACTACTTGATGAAGTTGATGCAATTGCCAAACGCAGGGGGGATGAAACCGACCTGGGTGAGCTTAAGCGACTTGTCAACGTGCTCTTGCAAGAGCTTGATGAATGGCCGGAGGGGTCCTTAGTTCTTGCGGCAACAAATCATCCTGACCTCCTTGATCCTGCCATTTGGAGACGCTTTGATGTTGTAATTGAGTTCGATTTGCCTGGTCCAGTCGAGCGGTTAGAGTTGTTGTCTCGATTTGAGCAACTGCCTGAGGAGATGGGTCCAGTCATTGTTGAGCTGTCATTTGGAATGAGCCAAGCTGAGATTGTCAGAAAGGTGATGCTAGGGCGGCGCTCGGCGGTCTTAGCAGGTGTCATTGAGTCGGATGGCATCCTCGAAGCGTTCTCGGAATATGCAAAGCACCTTCCTCCGAATTTGAGGCATGGAGTTTCTGAGAAATTAATAGCCGCTGGAGTTTCCCAACGACAGGCTTCCAAAATCACAGGGACCTCTCGGAACACGCTGCGGAAACGATCAAAAGGGGAATCGCAATGACACAAGATCGTCGGAACTACATTCTAGGTGCCGGTGAACAGTTG
>JBDUAM010000387.1:0-2272 GCA_040004655.1 Chthonomonadales bacterium
TGACAGCCAAGGTCATGCCAGTCAAATGTTTGGACTGCCGGATGAGAACGGCTTGTTCGCCGCGCTGATCGAGAAAAAACCTTTGGCCGAGATCGTGCGTGAGGTGCCGACTGAACGTTATGTCGATGACATGCACATGTCCATCAATGGACACTTATACGTGCTGCCTTCTAGTGATTTAACTTACCGCGTGCCATATGAGCTTCAGCAGCATGAGACGTTTTTATTTCTCGAAAAACTTGAAGAATTAGGCGACTTACTGAAGTTGGATGTGATCCTGATCGATACCAATCCAACGCTTAGCTTATTTGACGGTGCAGTGTATCTGGCTGCCGATGGCTATATCTATGTGACTGAATGTGAGCGCCTGAGCATGGACGGTGTGCAAAACGCAATTGAGCAGATGACTCGTGCTAAACAGCAGCGCGAAAAGTATCTAAACCGTGTTAGCCGGATCATGGGCATTATCCCCAACAAGATGCGTCCCAGCACGACTGTCCATCGGATGAACATTAGCCTGATCGCCGAAGCTTTCCCCGGCTTGGTTTGGTCGCCTGTGACACAGCGCACGGCATGGGTCGAAGCGGCCAATGTGCAGGAATCCATTTTCCGTTATGCGCCGGATGGACAGGAAGCCCGCGACGCATGGACGATTGTCAAGCGAACGATGGAGGCGCTCAATGCCGAATAAAGCGGATCGCCTCCGGGCTAATGCGCCGACGTTGCGCCAGATGGTGGATGGTGCAATCGGGCACGGCGGGTCTAATACCGATTTAACTGCGAATCCAGCAGCAAATATCGAAATTGGGTTTTACACCCTCACGCCCAAAGGGTTAATTGGCGGCAAAGGTGCGACGCAGGATGAATGGAAAGCGTTAGGCAAATTCCTAGCACGACTTGAAGGATCAATTCAATGGCTGATCGGCGATTGGTTCCTACAGGCCGAACGCGAATGGGGAAAAACTTATGAGGGTGCTGATCTTGAAACGGGCTACAGCAAAGCCACACTTAAGGATTACGCCTATGTAGCGCGTGGTGTTGAATTGTCGGTACGTACCGACCAATTAACCTTTGGGCACCATAAGTTATTGGTGGGAATGCCGCAGGATCGGCAAGTTTATTGGATCGGTGTGGCAATAAATGAAGGCATGAGCATTTCTCAGTTGCGAAGCGCAATTGACGGTGCGGCTTTGCCGGTGCAGTTGGAATTTAAGTTTTCCGACGAGGTTCTTGAATGGGAGAGTATCTTTGCAAAGAAAGTTGTGCGCCTACGAAATGCGATAGGCAAAAAGCAGCATCTATCTCCTGATGAAGTGCGCCAAGATGCACAAGACATCATTGTCTTTGCTCAACGACTTTTGCAGGAATTAGACAATCAGTAATGCAATAGTCTTTGCGAAAGTTGAACGCAAGTTCTTATAGATACAATAAAACTGATGGCCTAGGGTAGCTCCCGAAAAGCGGTATTCCTGACCGCCTGGTCATCAGTATTTCAGGAGAGTAATGTCGCAGGAGGACATGATGTTTCGCGAGTATAAATTGATTTTAGAAGATAACGGTGATGTTGTAATTTTCAACACTAAGGGCGTAGAGGTGCTTGAGAACGTCGGAAGAAGTTTGAGTAGAAAATTGGTTGAAAAGTATGAAAGTAAAACTTACTCACTCTATCTCGCGGAATCCAAAAGCGACCCTCAATTGCTCAAAGTTGGCATATCGAATGATGTTGATCGACGTATGAATGAATTAGACGCTAAGTTTATCAGTTCGACAGTGTGTAATTATCGAAGAATTAGAACTATAGAGGCGGTGTTACATGAACGCCTCAGTCAATTTCGACATCATGGAGAGTGGTACTACTTTGGGGATTTAAAGCCGGACTTTATTGAATGGTTTCGTGAACGTAAAACCCAAAAGGGTTGGCTTAAATGGATTTTCAGTATCCCGATGAATGTTACTCAAAGGAAACGCGCTCCAATCGATTGGGTAGACATTATTCAAATCCCCAATAACTGGCATTATTGAAAGGTCTAAACATGATCCCTCAAATCGCCATTGAAGCTTTCGCGCTGGAGGTAGCATCTATTCCGCTTTCCAGCGCTGATCTGTCCGCAATATCTTTGAAGTTTTGGTTAACAGAAGCAGGTTACCCATTTCTGGGTGTGGAAGTGAAGCTAGGCAAGCCGTTCCCGTTGGTGTTGCTGTGGGATGACGACGCGCAGATGTCACGCATCATCGCTTCGGACGGGTCCGCCATTCCACCGGCTGGTTCAGC
>JBDUAM010000495.1:0-2264 GCA_040004655.1 Chthonomonadales bacterium
CATTACGTCTGCCATCCTGGAAGTCCTCGACTCGACCATCGTAAACGTGGCGCTGCCGCAGATGGCGGGCAACCTCGGCGCGACCTCAGAAGAGATCGGCTGGGTTTCGACCGGGTACATCCTCTCGAACGTGGTCGTGCTCCCCATGACCGCGTGGCTGTCGGGTCGATTTGGTCGAAAGCGATACCTCACTGCCTCTATCTTCATTTTTATGATCGCATCCTTCTTCTGCGGAACAAGTTCGACTCTCATCCAATTGGTCTTCTGGCGGATCATGCAGGGAGCAGGTGGTGCGGCGCTCCTATCTACGGCGCAGGCAACGCTTCGGGAGATATTTCCGGCCCGGCAACAGGGGATGGTGCAGTCGATCTATGTGCTCGGAATCATCGTCGCCCCGACTGTTGGACCTACCCTCGGCGGCTGGATCACCGACAACTACTCATGGCCCTGGGTCTTCTTTGTCAACCTTCCGCTCGGCCTGATATCTGCGGCTATCGTTTATTTCCTCCTGGAAGACCCCGATTATCAAGTGCGGCATACAAAGGTCGACTGGGGAGGAATCGGTCTGTTGGCGGTAGGACTCGGCACTCTGCAGTACGTGTTGGAAGAGGGAAACAGTGAAGACTGGTTTGAGAGTGCAATGATTGTGCGCTTGTCCATTATTTCTGTAGTGTCCCTCGTGTCCCTCATTATTTGGGAAATGCACCCTCGAAATCCAGGGCCGATTGTCAACTTTAGAATTCTCAAGAATAAGCAGCTTAGCGCCTCCATGCTACTGTTTGTTGCTCTGGGATTCGGTCTATACGGGGGCATCTTCATCTTCCCGCTCTTCGCGCAGAATATTCTCCACTTCACGCCTACTCAGACCGGGATGGTCCTATTCCCCGGCGGTATGGCGACTGCTGCAAGCGCCTTGTTTTGTGGTCGACTTCTTAGCGCACGCAAACTTAAGATCAATCCCAGATATCTCATTTTTTCGGGTCTGTTGATGTTCGCGTATTCTATGTGGATGCTCGGGCACCTGACCACACTTTCCGGTGAACCCGATACACGGATGGGACTAATTCTGAGAGGATTTGGCCTGGGGCTTCTCTTTATTCCCATCAACATAGCGGCGCTCTCATCACTCAAAGGAGCGGAGGTGCCTCAAGCAGCGGCCATGATCAACCTCACGCGGCAGTTGGGCGGATCATTTGGAATTGCAGTTCTCGGTACGTATGTTACTAATCGATCGGCCATGCACCGAGCTGCACTCTCTCGAAACTTTTACAGCGGCAACCCCATGTTCCAGGATCGGTTGCATGCCATTTCAGGATCGCTCACGCTGCGTGGTCTCGACCCTGTGTCGGCAAGCAACGGTGCTTTGAAGATCATAGGCAATTCGGTGCGGGTACAGGCTTCAACCATGGCGTTCAATGACTGCTTTATTCTCATAGGACTGGCACTCATCCTGGTCTCTCCGATGGTCTTCATTCTCAAAAATAGTAATAGTGCACCCGTTGCCGATGCCGGACACTAACAATTTCCGAAGCCTTTTGGCAGGCATTTAAGTCTAATAAGTGGAATAGATACGGAAGTCAATTCGCCCATCGTCTGGTAGGAGCGTAATAGTTTATGAAGAAGCTGGTTTCGAAATTCTGCCTCATCCTGTCCTTGGTCACGTTAATCCCTTGTCTTTCGCTGGCACAATCCAAAATGTTTGTGAAGAAGATCACTCTTCGGAATGGTCTCGTTGTGCTGGCCCTTGAGGATCACACGGTGCCGTCAGTTGCTTTCTACACCTACTACCGAGTGGGTAGCCGAAACGAGCGACCGGGCATCACAGGGCTCTCCCATCTCTTTGAACACATGATGTTTAACGGTTCGGCGAAGTATAAACCAAAGCAGTTCGATCAGTTGATTGAGGGCGGAGGCGGCTACTCCAACGCATTTACAAGTTATGATTCGACCGAATATCAAGAAGAATTCTCTTCTTCAACACTCGACACTGTGCTTAGACTTGAAGCCGATAGAATGCGAGCTCTAAAGCTCGATACGGCCAACATCGAGCAGGAACGAGGCATCGTAAGAGAAGAACGTCGTATGCGAGTGGACAATTCTGTCGAGGGGGCAATGTCGGAAATCCTGGGAAACAATGCCTTCGTGGCACATTCTTATCGATGGGATGTGGTCGGGTTTATGAAGGACCTAGACACCGTTCGATTAGAAGACGCACAAGATTATTTCAAAACGTATTACGCCCCAAACAATGCCATTGTCTGTGT
>JBDUAM010000327.1:0-24859 GCA_040004655.1 Chthonomonadales bacterium
GCGAAGTCGATCATCGGTTCGTAACTCGGTGAGGGCTTGCGCGGGCAACAGTTCGACAATCGAGACTGGTTCCGGCTTCGCGACAAACGCTGGAGCGGGTGGCGCTTCGACCGCAGCAACCTCTTCTACAACGACGATTTCGTCCTCAGTAACAACCTCTTCAAGAACAACGGACGGCGGTTCATAGAAAGGTGCGTCGATCTTAGGAGTCGCCATCTCTGGCTCGGCGATTTCATTCTCGCCTTCCATCGTGGAGACGCCCTGAAGCAGTGCGCCAAACTCAAAAGAGCCGCGCTTTAGCCGCTGGCGAAGGTTAGAAAGTCTATCTGTTCTCATCCGAGGTCCAACGTTCCGGGCAGATTCTGCGGAAGTTCCATGCCAGCGCGCTTCACGACTTCTGCCGCCAGGGCTTCATAGTTCTGTGCGCCTGTCGCCTTACGATCAAAGAGGAGGATGGGCATTCCCGCATATTCGGATTCCGACAGGCGAACGTTCTTGTTAATCACCGTCTCGAACACGCGATCTCCAAACTGCTCTCGAATTTCTTCCGCGAAGAGTTGATGAAGTCGGGTTCCGCGTTCATACATGGTGATGAGCACACCGAGGAGTTCGACCTTAAAGCGAAGATCTTTGGTCAACCCAACAATCATGCGGTTCAGCGTGTCCATTCCGGCGAAGGCGTAGAACTTGGGTTCGGTGGGAATGAGCAGATGACTGCTGGCGACGATCCCGTTCTGCGTGAGGGTTCCGAGGCTCGGTGGACAGTCGATCAACACCCAGTCGAACTGTTCCGTCTCAAAGAGGGTTTCCAGTGCGTTACGCAGTCTGTAGGCTCGGCCAGCGGCAGGCATCAACATCATCTCAGTTTCGGCGAGCTTCAGGTGACCCGGCGCAAGATAAAGCGGCAATTCGCCGATGCGCTTGATGATCTTAGAGAGCGGCACTGTTTCCGGATCAAGCAGCGTGTCGTTCAGGGCAAATTCGAGTTGATCCCACTCTACCCCGAGCCCGAGGGTCAGGTTCGACTGCGGATCGAGGTCGATGAGAAGCGTTCGCATCCCTCGCGCCGCCAACGACGCGCCGAGGTTTGCGGTGGTGGTCGTCTTCGCGACGCCGCCCTTCTGGTTTACAACCGAGATTACTTTCATGCCGGTTCCGCTCCCACCAATTCGATGTTTGCGGGAATGCTATCCACCAGCAGCAACCGGTCGGCATCCACTCTCAGCAGTCCAATCGGGTTAAAATTCGTACGTGATCGAAGGTGAACCTGTTTCAGTTCCTTACCATCTCGACCGGCGACCACAAATAGTCCGTTACGCAGGTCGTCGAGGTACGACATGTACTCATCCGCATTGTCCGGATCTTCGTGCATGCGCAGGCGGGTCAGCTCCACAATGGAGTGCCAGAGCGGCGAGGATGGGTCGACAGCTCGCTCGCGGGGGCGAAATCGAACAACGTCTTCCGCACAGTACGGGTTAGCCCAGAGATCGCCGACGGGGCACCAATCGGAGACGGCGCCATCCTCCACCAGCGGCATGCCAAAACTGACCTTGCCCGCGCTGTGTCGAACGGGGTAGATCACGCTTCTACCCGTGCCATCCGACGCGTACATGCTGACACCGAGGTACTCGTTGCCGATGGGCGGCTCATCGTTGGGCAGGTGGATGGTGTGCGATGCATCCGGGTGGCGAGTGAGATGCGCGATGACGGCGTAGGCGACAGGGTGGAGGTCACGCGCGTGCCTGCGGGCCTCTTCAAATGCACGCACTGCCTGACGAGGATCGCCCGACGGACCGGACCAGTCAAGCCCAATCGACTGCACTCCAGAAGCTTCTGTGAACGCGAAAAGTGTGGGTCGCAGTCGACCCGTTCGCATCATGGTGCTCGTAGCGCCAATATCAAGCAGAGAGTACTCTGCCTCAAAATTAAACTCGTATTCCGCCATATTGGCGCCTTCCCGAAACGGAGAGACATTAGAACAAAAATAGTTGCGCCGGATGCATTGGCGCAAGGGTTCATTGTATCTCTGTGTAGTCCGGATGTCAAGTGGGAATTTTGTTTTGAACACGCAAGTTGAGTCATAAAATCAATAGATCATTCAGACACGATTACAACACGACCGAAAGCAGTTCATAATATTGTATTAAGAATTAGCCCTTCACGACGATGCCGTTTTCGAAAGGTCCCTGTTATGTGTATCCGGTCAATCATTTTTGCCTCGATGTCCCTGCTCCCAACCCTCGCCTGCGCCCAGACCGGACCCATTGATATTACTGTTAGGACAAAAGAATCGGGACCGCGGGTACCTGCATCGCTCTACGGCGTCTTCTTTGAGGAGATCAACCACTCGGGCGACGGTGGAATCTATGCCGAGCTGATCCGTAATCGCGACTTTGAAGAGGGCGACAGCGCGGCCGGATGGACATCCATCAGCGCGGGTGGTGCCACCGCAACGTTCACTTTGACGCGCGAGAATCCGCTGAACAACGTCTCCACTCGCAGCGTGAAACTCACGACTACCGGACGTACTGCGGGCATCTCCAATGAGGGTTACTGGGGCATCCCCGTGAAGGAGGGAGCCGAATACAAGCTGGCCCTCTTCGCCCGAAAAGAGAAGAGCGGACCATCAGAACTGCGCGTGACGCTTGAAAATCGCGCGGGGAAGGTTCTTGCCGAAGAGACCATCGGCGGCCTGCGAGAAACCTGGAAACAGTTCAAAACCGTTCTCCACTCGTCCGAGGAAGAGACTGACGCGCGCCTCGTTTTGCGGCCCACGAAGTCTGGGACCCTCTATCTCGATTTTGTGTCCCTCTTCCCGGAGGAGACGTTCAAGGGTCGACCCAACGGATTACGTGCCGATCTGGCTAAGCGAGTCGCGGAGATGAGTCCTGCGTTTGTGCGCTTCCCCGGCGGCTGCTTTGTTGAGGGGGACAACATCAAGAATCGGTTCATCTGGAAGAACACCATCGGCGATATCTCTGCGCGCCCCGGGCACCTCAATGAGGTCTGGAATTACCGTTCTACAGATGGCCTCGGCTACCACGAGTACCTTCAGATGTGCGAAGACGTGCACGCGGAGGCGCTCTTTGTCATCAACTGCGGCCTAAGCCACAAAGACGTCATCCCAATGAATGAATTGCAGACCTACATCGACGATGCGATGGATGCAATCGAGTACGCACGTGGACCGGCCAACTCCAAATGGGGAGCTGTCCGCGCTAAAAAGGGACACGCCGCTCCGTTCAAAATGAAGTACATCGAGATCGGCAATGAGAACGGAATGTTCGGTGGATATGGCGGAACGCGTGCTCAGTACATCGAGCGATACAAGCCATTCTACGACGCCATCAAGGCGAAATACCCGGACATCGTCACCATCGCAGATGTGCAGGTTCCCCACCCGATGGAAATGATCGACGAGCACTATTACAATACGCCCGAATGGTTTTTGATGAACGCCGACCGGTATGACAAATATGCGCGCACAGGCCCCAAAATCTATGTCGGTGAGTACGCAGTCACCACCAACGCGGGACTCGGCAATCTCCACGCCGCCGTCTCTGAAGCTGCCTTTATGGCAGGCATGGAGCGCAATTCCGACATGGTCAAGATGGCGTCCTATGCACCGCTATTCGCGAATGTGAAGGATCGCAAGTGGAATCCCGACGCCATCGGATTCGACGGCACGCGATCTTACGGAACGCCATCTTATTACGTCCAGCAGATGTTCGCACAGAACCGGGCGGACGTGGTCCTGCCAACAGAGGTCAAAGGCACAAGTTCCGGCTACACGGCGAAGGGCGCAGTCGGGCTGGCAACATGGATCACGCAGGCCGAGTTCCGCAATGCGGAGGTCATTCAGGGTGGCAGAACGGTCCTCAACTCCAGCTTGAGCGCGACGAGCCCCGAGTGGCGAACCGTAAGCGGAAACTGGAGCTACCAGGATGGCGCCATCCGCCAGACCGGAAACGGCGAGGGCTCTCGCATCGTCGCCGGTGACCCGAACTGGACCGATTATACATTCACCTGCCAGGCGCGCAAAATCGGCGGCGCGGAGGGCTTTCTCATCATGGTCCACGTGACAGGGAATGACGATTACACCTGGCTCAACATCGGTGGATGGGGTAATTCTCAGCATGCCGCGGAGAAGTCGATTGGCGGTGGCAAGATCATGCTTGGTCAACCTGCTCGCGGCAAAATTGAGACGGGCAAATGGTATGACATCAAAGTCGAGGTCGAGGGCAAACGCATCCGCTGTTATATCGATGGCAAGATGATTCTGGACGTGATGGATCGCTCGATTCCTACGTTTCACCTGACCTCTGGTCGATCAGAGAAGACTCACGAGATCATCATCAAAGCGGCCAACGCGAGTGACAAACCCCAGGTCACAAAGCTCCACCTCGATTGCACGATCTCAAATAAGGGAACTGCGTTGGTATTGACCGGTAGCAACGGCAAGGACGAAAACACCATCGTCGAGCCAGAAAAGGTAGCCCCGAAAAAGATGGCTATTGAGAACGCAAAGTCGGAGATGGAGTACACCTTCCCGTCAAATTCCGTGACCGTTCTACGGTTCAAAGAAGTGCGAAAGTGATCGGCCTTGTGCTACTCCTTTTTGCCGCCAAACCTGTGGGTGCGTCCATGAGTCGTCCACTGCCCAACCGCGTTTTTGCGTCCAGCCGATTCAATATCGACAAGATTTTGGGTCGACCCTACACATCCGAAACTCCGTTCGGTTCGACCGGCAATCGCATCTGGGCGAGCAGTCCGCAAGGGTGGGCATTCGCCAACGACGTCCAGTTGCTGGAAGTGACAGGCACCTCTGTTTTCGACCTCGATATTCGCAGCGGGCCGCATCGATTCGTTGTCAATCGCGCGGAATATTCGCCCAGCCATGTCAAGATGATCGGCGGATTGGGTACCGGCCTCAAAGCCACCGCGAGCTTTACTTACAAATTGGACAAGGTCTCTAACCCACTCACCAAACCGTTCACTCCAGCCAAACGCTGGACAAGCTGGAGCAGTGGTAAGCGCACCGACTGGTTCAAAGTCGAATTCGGTGCGGAGCGGCAAATGCGCGCGGTCGATCTCTATTTCTTCGATGATCTACCAACCGGCGAGTGCTCGGTTCCGGCGGGCGTAGACGCGGAAGTACTGCGAGGCGACGTTTGGACTCCCGTGGCGGTCGACAACAAGCAGTTCACGAAGGGCAAAAATCGGATCACGTTCAAGAACGGTGAGACCATCACCGCTGAGGCGGTTCGGTTTACATTTCATCACAAAGGCAAAATATTTTACACCGGACTCTACGGCGTCGATCCCGATTTTGCTGACCCAGCGCAGAGCATTCCACCACCAAAAATTGGAGTGACCGGACACAAATGGATCGCGCAGAATGATATTCTCGTTTCGCAGATCACGCTCCACAATCTATCTTCCGAGCCTAAACCGTTCAAGGCGCAGATGGAGTCGCCATTTGCTGTTGATGAAAATGGATTCTCAGGCAAATATGACCTTCGCGGACACGCTCTTCACTTCGCAATCTCCGGCCAAAGCAGATCCAAACGCGGCACCCATTTTGAAGGCAAGCTCAGGGCCGGGGAGACAAGAACCATCCTCTTTGCAGCCGCGGTTGCCGATTCGCAAACACTCGCGGAAGCCGCGCTAAATCGCATGCTGGCTGCAAAACGACCTCTTGAACACCAGATCGCCGAATACCAGGGCTGGTTCGACAAAAATATCGCCTACTTCAACTGCAGCGACGCCCGCGTCAACAAGATGTACTACCACCGCTGGTACACGCTAAAGAAGAACGCGATGGACCCAAAGATCGGCACCCTGCAGCACAAAGCGTTCGCCGAGGGTCGATGGCGCGTTAGCTGGTATCCCTACCCCATCACCTATGGCGCGGCGCACCAGATTCGGGAGTCGCGGTGGCTGCGCGACCCATCCTACTGCTGGGGCGAAATCCAGACCTGGATGGACAATCAACGGGCGGATGGCATCTATCCGGGCAGGCTGGAGATCAACGGTGACCGTGAGTTGATCTATACAGACTGGATCACGTCGGCCGTTTGGGACGCGTATCAAGTCCACCCGAGCAAGGGTCTTCTCACCAACCTCGCCGACAAGCTCGCGGCCAACGTGGAGGGACTGCAGAAGAAATACGGCTGGAACGATAGCAACCTCCTCGTCATGCCGACCCACTGGCTCACGGGAATGGAGTACCAACCGTCGTACTTCTCGTTCACGAGCTACCATGCCGACAACGATGCCAATCAGACTCCGCTCCGTCGGGTTGATTTCACTTCCTACAACTTCGGCAATGCGCAGGCTGTTGCCAGCATCTATAAAGAAGTAGGTCGTCCAGACGACGCACGCCACATGCAGGCTCTCGCCAACAAGTCGCAATTTGAGACCATCAGTCAGATGTGGAATCCGGAGACAAAGTGGTTCCATTCTCTGCGTGCTTCGGATTACGAGAAGGCCGTCCCAAAGGAGATCATCGGGCTCTATCCCTTCTACTTCAACCTTCCGCCATCGGATAAGGGATTTGAATCTGCTTGGGATTCGGCGATGTCAAAGGATCTATTCTGGACTAAATGGCCACTGGCCAGCGTCGCAAAAGATTGCCCGGTTTACGCCCAGCAGGGCTGGCCTATAGGCAAATCGTTTGCGAGCGCCTGCATGTGGAATGGTCCGAGTTGGCCACATGCCAACAGTATTGTGATGATCGCCATGGCAAACGTTCTGCGGTACTACGCGAAGTGCGCCGTCACCCGGGAGAAACTCTACGAACTCTTTGACAGCTTCACGCGTGTGCAGTACCGCAATGGCGAAATTAATAATCCATGGACCGGAGAGTATTACAACGGAGACACCGGCGAATGGAAAACCGGCGAGCGAGACTACAACCACTCCACGTACAATGACATCCTCATCGGGGATCTGATCGGAATAGTCCCCCGCGCCGACAACATTCTCGAAATCGATCCGTTGCTTCCCAAAGGCAAGTGGGATCACTACATTCTGGATGGCCAGGAATACCGCAAGCACAACATTACTATTGTTTATGATGCAAAGGGCGGTCGATACAAGGCAGGCCTAAAGGGATATACCATCTACCTGGACGGCAAGCAGATCCACCGAAGCGACACGCCAAAACGACTCCTATTCGACCTTTCCACTGGTCTGGCTGTGAAATCTAACCGCAAGTCGTAATCCAATCTCCTGCTCAATTCAGCACATTCAACCGCATAACCACGCTGAAAATGTATCTTTCCAACTCAAAAAGAAACAACTAATGGACCGTTAATGGACGCGGGTAATACTATGCCTGTCCACGAGACATTGAAGGTGCGATGATATGCACCTCAAAAAAGTTGTTCTTCCTGATGGCTCCGGTCCCCGGGAACTTTGAATGAGAGAGAGACTAAAATGAATTCAAGCCGATTTGCAGCAATCAACAACAAGTTTCGCGTGTCCAACGTGTTCCATCGAGCATTGGCTCCTGCGGCTCTAACACTGGCCTCCATCTGCGCCGGTCCTGCCGCCCACGCTCAATACATCTACGTGACGGACTCGGGAACCAACAGTATTCTCCAGATTTCAGTTGTTACCGGAGTAAAGACGACTTTTGCAAGCTCCCTCAGTAACCCACGCGGTATTGCGGTGGATGCGGCAGGCAATGTCTACGAAGCGGATTCCGGATCAGGCACGATCTTCAAATTTGACAAGTACGGAACCAAGACAACGTTTAAATCCGGGTTGGGTGTTGGACAGATGAACGGCCTTGCAGTAGACAGCACAGGAGTGGTTTATGAGGCTGAAAGTACAGCTAACTTGATCCGCAAGTTCACCGCCGCTGGGGTCTTGTCGACGACGTACAATACGTTATTGAACACCCCACAGGGCCTTGCAGTAGACGCATCTGATAACCTATACGAAGCCGATAACGGAACTGGAACGATATTCAAATATACATCTCTCGGATCAAAGTCCAACTATTCTACTGCTAATCAGGTTCCCGGGGCATATGGCATGGACGTCGACAGTACGGGAAAACTCTATGTTTCCGAAACTACCGGACCAATCTTGAAATTCACGGCGGCAAATACCGCCAGCACCTTCGAAACCGGCGCTAGCGTTAAGGGTCTGGCCTTTGACAACAGCAACAATCTCTACTCAGTAGAGGGTACTACCATTGTCAAAGCCACCACTTCAGCTGTAAGATCAACCTTCTCTTCAGGGTTCACCGCGCCGCAGTTCGCAGCGTTCTCCTCCGTTCCTGAGCCAGGCGTAACCGCCCTCGGAACCGGAACCTGCGCCATGGTAGGCATGGCCTTCCTTCGCAAGAAGAAGACCCGCAAAGATTAAAACTTCACGAGGCTCCATCTCATTCAACGCTCCGGCAGATTCATAGCCGGAGCGTTTTTTCGTTATCTGCGTGCGGAGAGAATCGCGGGTTTCAGGACCTCTGCAAACCGCATCATACCAAGATCATTCGGATGAGAGCCATCGGTCGTTCCTTCAGAATCGGTACCCAGAAGTCGATCGCCCTTCAAGTAGTGCATCCCGGAAACTCCCGCAGATCTCAACCGATCAAATGCCCCTGACAATTCGGCACGTCGTGCGGCGTGATCGCGCAACATATTCGGATAGAGTGGAGCCTGCCCAAAAGTTCGATCTTCCACCAGCAGAATCGGGGTATTGGGTCGAGCGGACCTCAGCTTCTGGACCAGAGGTTCCGTTCGCTCCTTGACCATCGCCGCCGACATGTTTGGCAGGCAGTCGATAATGTAGATCGACGGATCGAGCTCGGCAAGCAGATCGACCACTCCCGAATCCATTCGACCATTTCCGCTGAACCCGAGATTGATCACCGGCTCGTCGAACATGCGGCCAACAATGGAGGTGTAGGCGATCCCCGGTCGAGAGGCGCAGGCGCCCTGACAGATGGAGGTTCCGTAGAAGACAATTGGCTTGCGTTTATCGGGCGCCATCGGCTCGAATTTCGCGCCTGCATCAACCCCGATTTCCAGTTTCGTGACGCCGTTGTAGAGCGGCAGGTACCCCACATAATCCCTCAACCCCGGCGCGATTCCGTTGGCAAGATCGCCCTCCACATGCTGGGCGGTTGGCATTGCCTGTTTCACCCATTGCCACTTTTTCGAGCCCATTCGGGCATAGAGATCAAACCCACTGACTCCGGTCGCCGGCATATGCGGCAGGGCGAGGCTAGAACTCAAAAGGTCCATTCTAAGCTTGATGTTGGGAGAATCAGTGCGAAACCTTACATACATTCCCGCAGATTGCCGAGAGAGGTTCCAGACGTTGTCGGGGACCATCGACTTCGCGCGAGCGGGAAACCTGTCGTAGAAGCGTTCGGTATCAAGCCACCCTTTTCCCTCAAGTCCCCACTCTTCCACATTGTGCCAGACGGGATCGGCAAAACCTAGCGTGGACGATGCCACGCTCCAGATAGCCGTCGCACCAAATGATTGCAGCAGTTCGCGTCTTGATATGATCATACTTTTCCTCCGGGTTCTATTTCTTCAAACGTTTTGCGATCTCTGGCAGCCACCGATCCAGCAGGTCCTGACAATTGAGAATCTTCTCCATGAGGTCTATGGGGACGTAGTAATACTGGTTCGACGCCTCAAACCCCACCCGCGAATCCCGCTGTTGCAATTGGATCAAGCGAGTTGCCAACTCTATCTCATTTCGCAAGATGCCATCCATTTCAATGAGGCACGACCTCTGAATTTCAGGTGAAATACTCGAAGTCAGCTTGCGCCGAAGCTGGACAAATTGTGCTTGATTGGCGGTGGAGTGAAAGTGGATAGCCGCTGCTTCGCTGATTCCCATCTCCAAATCGTACGCCTCCCGCTCAGTCGAACTTAGCTTATCCTTGTCGACATCATTCGTGATGCCGATTCGAGCCGCATCAAATCCACCGGCGACCTTGCGCATCTGGGAGATGAAAACGTCCGGCGGATAGACCGCTCGCCAACTCTCCAGATCATCGTAGGGGAAGCCGATCATTGTCGCCCGATAGCCCGTCTCCTGCCCCCAGAGCAGATTGGATGGACCGTATTGCATCGGGGCGGTGTAGACCATGCCGATGTGAAACGGAAACTCCCGAAACGCCGCGCTGTAAGCCTTCCATGCCTTCACGATCATCGGGGCGGCGTTGGCGCCAAATCTACGCGTGGCAACCGTCTTCATGGCCGTTTCGGGGTCTGCACCGGCGCCTACCTCCCGCACAACTTCCAAATTTGGCGACGGATATCCACCGAGGGTCCAGCCGGCCATCATTCCCGTAACATGATTGGCGCGAAAGTTCGCTGCGTGTTGCGCGACGTTCTCGAGAACCGGAAGATAAGGCACCGCAGAGAGTTCCCACGAGTTAGCAGCCTGTATCTTGGCGATGGGCTTCATACCGTGTGCCAGCGCCCTGGCCCAGTGGCGTTTTGCCCTATCCCCGGGGCCAACCGCCGACACCGAATACTCCCCCACAACGCTGTCCACGCCACCCCGATGAATGGGCATGTCCCACTCGCTCACGCTCATGAAATAGGCGTTGGTGGGGAGCGCGTCGATGATGGCGTTCGCCTGATCTTCCGGCCAACCCCAGTCCCAGGTGATCAGTTTTGTGCTCGCACCCGATGCATTTATCCCCTCTTGAATCAACCGATTCACTTCCGAGATGACCGCCGCAGATCCACGTGGACCACATCGCGGACACTGTTTCCCACCGCCGTGGGACCAGCAGTTCGTTAGGTTTTCTGAAGCAGTGATAGTGAAGAGTCCGCCGAGGTCGGGAACTGCTTTGCAGAGGAACTTAACCGAGTCCTTCAGATAGGCCTGCACCTCGGGAGCGCTGGTACAAAGTGCGGAATACTCTCCCTCGGTTGGCCCCTTCCAGTTAGGATGGTCCTTGAAGAAAGCATTCTCCATAGCACGGGGTTCGTTGGTGTAGAGGTAGATTCCGATGCCGTGCTTCTTTGCACGCGCGACCAATTTCTTCAGGTTGGCGAGACGCTCGGCGTAGTGTTCACTCACGTGTGGGTCCCAGGGGAATGGTGTCAATTTGTAAAGCACCGCTTGCAGCCAGACCCCGTTGACCCCCGATGCGGAGAGCCGTTGGAGGTAGGCGTCCGGATACGGATCGGCTTTCGCATCGAGCAGAGGGTCGCCGTAGAGCGCAAAGTAGGAATAACAGAAGCAGGGTTTAAATCCGGCTGGTTGCAGCGGACGCTTGGGCGATGATCGACTCAAATCCTTAACAAAGTTGAAGAGTGGAACGCCGCCGGGAGAGTAGTGCTTTGCTACCTGCGCAGCAATGGCTTTCACCCGTTCGCGAGTGCGAGCGTCCGGTGGAGAGTAGACGATGGGGTCGCACCTAGGCTTCAGGCTACCGAGCTTCACATAGAGAAAGTCGTCCTCGCGCAAAATGTAGGCGAGGTGATCAGAGGTCCATCCGAGCAGTTTGAGTAGCTGGGGATAGGGCAGCAGGTGCCAGTTTCGACGGATGATGGTTAAGTAAGATCGATTCCACTGGTCGTCCGAGATCGTCGGTTGTTTGCCGAGCCCCATCGCCATGCCGATCTGCCGGACCTGGTCCGGTTTCGCGCCAATCGCTTCCGCCATTCGTTCTGCGCGGACCAGCGGCCAGTTGCGCCACACAAAGGCATGCAGTCGGTCGGGGAAATGTTCGAAATTCAACGCCGCCGGAGCCGATCCGACTGGAAGGACGGTCTCCTGCACTGCCTGTGCTTTCGCCGATTGTATTCCTACAGATAAGAATACAGATAATAACCAGAGGAGTGCGATCCTCATCAATTCGTGCTCCCTCGCAAACGAAGAGTCGTGGTGCGCTAATACATACGTCGTTCGAGAACAGGTGAGAAATCCCCTCTAACCAATCCATATTAAGCTCAAAGATCGCCCGATGCATGGTAACCTATTCTCATCTCCCGACACTAATGTTCTGGTAATCCATGCAATCAATGAAGCCCGGCTGGAAAGTCCAACTCGTGATCTCCGGAGCGGTCATTCCGCTCTGCGCCCTCCTTGTCGCCTCCCACATTTCGCTCGCATCCACGCAGGCCAAAAGAGTTGAATTCAACTCCGAGATTTTGCCGATTCTGAAGGCACACTGCTACGAATGCCACGCGGGCGAGAAGAACGCGGGCGGACTTCGATTGGATAACCGAGCATCTGCATTCAAGGGCGGAGCAGGTGGACCATCACTGGTCGCAGGAAACCCGGCAAAGAGTCCCCTGCTGGATCGAATCATGGGACTGGGTGGCAAACCGCGCATGCCGATTGGATTTGCACCGCTCACCGACGCGCAGACGGTCCTCATCAAAACCTGGATCGCACAGGGAGCCGACTGGCCCGACGCATCCCGCGCGAAAAAGCACTGGGCGTATATCAATCCGGTCAAGCCCGCCATCCCGACCGTTAGGAATGCCGCGTGGATCAGAAATCCCATCGACTCGTTTGTGCTCAGTCGAATAGAAAAAGCGGGTCTCAAACCTGCCCCCGAGGCAGATCGAACAACGCTAATCCGTCGACTAACTTTAGATTTGATCGGACTGCCGCCGACAGTCGCGGAGGTCCAGGAATTTCTGGCGGACCGATCACCAAACGCTTACGAGAAAGTGGTCGACCGCCTGCTCGCCAATCCACACTTTGGCGAAAAAATGGCTCTGCCGTGGCTCGACGCCGCGCGATATGCAGACAGTAATGGCTTTCAGCAAGACGGCGACACGTTTCAGTACGTCTGGCGCGACTGGGTGGTGAAGGCTTACAACGACAACATGCCATTTGATCAGTTTACGATTGAACAGTTGGCCGGCGACCTGCTCCCAAACGCGACGCTGGACCAGAAGATCGCCTCCGGATTTAATCGCTGTCACCTTCTAAATGGCGAGGGCGGAGCGATTGCCGAAGAGCAGCGAAACGTGATCCTCTTCGACCGCGTGGAGGTGACTTCCACAAACTGGATGGGCGTCACCATGATGTGCTCGCAGTGCCACGACCACAAATATGACCCCTTCACCATGAAGGATTATTACAGCCTCATGGCCTTTTTCAACAACGTCCCGGAGTCTGGAGTGCCGCCAGGTGGCGGGCAGTATCGCATTGCCGATCCGTGGATTGAAGCATCATCTGATTCGGAAAAGGCAACCCTGAAGGAATTGGATTCGAAGTTCTCTGATCTCGACAAAACGGTAAAAGAGATGGACAAGGACCCTGCCAAGAATCCGATGGGGAAAGACCCGGCTCCTGAACTTAAGGCCGCGCGTGACCGTCGACAATCTGCCCAGCGGGACCGAGATAATTATAAGAACAATCTTCCGCGAGTGATGGTGATGTCCGACGCACAGCCGCGCAAGACTTACATCTTGCAGCGCGGTAATTACCTCGCGCCCGGACTAGAGGTCACTTCGACCACGCCAGCTTATCTCCCTGCAGAACCCGCCGACTTCCCGAAAAACCGACTCGGGTTGGCCAAATGGTTTGTGAGCCGAGAGAACCCGCTCACCGCACGAGTTCACGCCAATCGAATCTGGCAGATATTCTTCGGTCTTGGGCTGGTTAAATCCGCCGAAAACTTTGGGGTGCAGTGCGAACTTCCGACTAATCCGGAGCTGCTCGACTGGCTTGCCGTGCAGTTCCGCGAGGGTTCAAAGGCCAGTAAAAACCTGTCGGAGACTGCCCCGTGGGATATGAAGGCGCTCATTCGGCTCATCGTGACAAGCGCGACGTATCGGCAGAGCTCGAAGGTCACCGCACAGTTGTGGGAACGTGATCCCGAGAACCGATTGCTTGCTCGCGCACCAAGATTTCGCATGCCGTCGCTCATTTTGCGGGATATTGCTCTCTCCACCAGCGGACTCTTGAACGACAAGATCGGCGGAAAACCGGTATACCCGTATCAGCCCATCGACATCTGGGAGGGCCTTGCTATTACCAAGGAGCGCGACTTCACCTATCCGCAGTCCAAAGGCGCCGACCTCTACCGAAGAAGCCTCTACACCTTCTGGCGTCGCACGGTCGCTCCGGGAAACATGTTTGACGCATCCGTACGGAACACTTGCAAGGTGCGGACCTCCAGCACCAGTACACCACTCCATGCGCTCACCACGCTGAACGACATCACGTGGGTCGAAGCATCGCGAAACCTTGCTCAACACGTTATTAAGGAACATGCCGGCTCAGCGCCCGGAATGATTGCAAAAGCATTTCAAATAGTATGTGCACGGCAACCCGAGAAAACGGAGACGCTCGCTCTAACGCGAATTTTCAATCGTGCAACGGCTGAGTTTTCTGCAAACCAAAAATCGGCCGAAGCATTTTTGAAGATCGGCGACAGCGTTCGGGATGCAAGTATCCCGGTCGCAGAGCACGCGGCTCTCACAGCAGCCTGCCTTGCTATTTACAATCTCGATGAAGCGATGACGCGGGAGTAAGGGACCAAACATGAACCCCGAATTTGAAGAGCGAATAGGCGTCACCCGTCGGCAATTCTTTGGCAAATCGGCGACTGGTATCGGCGTCGCGGCGCTGGCATCGTTGCTGCAGAGTGAAGGCATTGCATCGCCGACTCCCGGAATGCTGGCTCCCCATTTCGCACCGAAAGCCAAGCGGGTCGTGGTGCTCTGGCAGGGCGGCGCGCCAAGCCACGTCGATCTCTTTGACCACAAACCCGGCCTCATGGAGAAAAACGGACAGCAGGTTCCCGACGCGATTCTCTCCAAAGCGCGACTCTCCACAATGACTGCCGCGTACAAGAATCATCCGGTTTTGCCGCCCATCCGCCCGTTCAAGCAGTACGGCAAAAACGGGACTTATCTCTCCTCGCTGCTGCCGCACATCGGCGGAATTTCGGATGACATCTGCCTGATTAAGTCCATGCACACAGACGCGGTCAATCACGCGCCGGGCGTCACCTTCTTCCTCACGGGCAGCCAGGTTCCGGGTCGACCAAGCTTTGGCGCGTGGGCGACATACGGCCTCGGCAGCATGACCAATGACCTGCCGAGCTTCGTGGTGATGACCTCGACGGATGTGGGGCGAACCTGCGGGCAGCTCTTCTTCGACTACTACTGGGGCAGCGGATTTCTCCCGTCTAAATACCAGGGCGTGCGATTCCGTGGTGAGGGCGAACCGGTCCTCTACTTGAAAAACCCGGAGGGAATGTCGCCCGAACTGCGTCGACAGATGCTCGACGACATTGCGGAGCTAAACCGGCGCCGATTGGCCGACTACGGCGACCCGGAGATCGAGACGCGCATCACGCAGTACGAGATGGCGTACAAAATGCAGACCAGCGTGCCCGATCTGCTGGAGATCGACAAGGAGCCGCAGCACATTCTGGAGATGTATGGCCCAGATGTGCATCGCAAGGGATCGTACGCGCGCAACTGCCTGCTGGCGCGTCGACTACTGGAGCGCGGCACCCGATTCGTGCAGTTGATGCACAGTGGATGGGATCAGCACAGCAACCTGGATACACAGCTTGAATTGCAGTGCCGGGACACGGATCAGCCGTCGGCGGCGCTGGTCGCGGACTTGAAACAGCGGGGATTACTGGATGACACCATCGTACTCTGGTGCTCGGAGTTTGGTCGAACGGTGTTCGTGCAGGGCGATATCAAGAATCCAGCCGGGCATGGTCGCGACCACCTGGGATCGTGCTATAGCATCTGGGCGGCGGGCGGCGGATTCAAGGGCGGATACGTGCATGGCGAGACCGACGACTACTGTTACAACGTCGCCAGGGACCCCGTCCACACGCACGACATGCAGGCGACCCTGCTAAACCAGCTCGGCATCGACCACACACGCATGACCTATCGCTACCAGGGTCGAGACTTCCGTTTGACCGATGTTTATGGGAAGGTTGTTCGGGAGATTATTTGGTAATTGTGTGTGTGCACCTTGACCCATGCCCAGGGAGCTGTGGCACCCAAGTTCAAAACATCGGTTGAATCAAGCCCGCAGGTGTATTCGGGCAAAAAGGCTACGCGCCGATTTGACGTGTGCCCAAAGGATATGGTATCGACATTGGACGTGACGAAGTACAAGAATTGATCAATCGTCTTCAGGGTTTTCGGTCGGCATGATTTCGGCTTCGAATTCCGACAGATCAGTGGCTATTTTCTCTTCAACAATCGTCGGTCGGTAATCTGGATAATGGCGCATTAGATCCCACTGCGTAATCCATCGTCGAACTTCGGACCGGATCGTAGTCGAAATGTCAACTCGATGTGGTGTCGATGTTATGCTAGAATCTGGGTAAGCCAGCGAATAGATTTCTCTCACCCTTGCGGCAATCCTCGCTTCTTGGTCTTGTGTCGGAGGAGTTAAACGCATAGGCCTCTTAATCATTTCAAGCCCATCCCTGCCCATGGCATTGAAATCGTCGTGTATCAAGTTGCCGGATCTGACCGACAATATCGATTCATCCGTCTTAATGGCTTCTTCTATGGTTCCAGAAGCAAATGCAAAGACCGGTAGGAGCCGAGCGCCAGATTTCTGCGCTGCACGCTGCCACCAACCAAGCTCTGCCCAACACTTTAGGCGTGCCCCCTTTGCGAAACGACATATGCGTTCGCATTCGTCGAATAGAACAACCCATCCAGATGTTCCGCAGGTACGAAAGAGTTGGGGTAATACAGCCAACCTATCGTGAGCAATCTTATTGTTTGCTGAGCCACGCAGGTCGTAATTTGTCGTTTGCCCAATCTCTTTAAGTTTTGCCCGCAATTCTGGGAGCTGGATAGGATTGCCTTCAAATTCACCAACTAGGTGCATACGCAATTCATCATCTGCTCCTGCTTCTTCGAAAGCATGTAGACAGGCTGCAACTCTATCATGGAGCTTGTTTTCTCTAGCCCAAAGTCGGACCGCGGCCCAACTAGTGGAATTCGTTCTCATCTTTATTGCCAGCTCACGAAGGGCTCGTCCCTCATATCCAGGCGCCGACGACGAAGTTGCAAGCGCTTTAAGCACTATGTGTGGATTTCCAAGTGGCATTTCGGGGCTTACGACAACAATCCCTGTAACGGCGCCTTTTTTGCTAGCAATCGCGCTTAGATAGTTTAACAGGTGCGTTTTGCCTGAGCCGAATGAGGCTGATAACACCAAGGGATCCACGGGTTCGTCATTCAGCATTGAGTGAAAGCGCGCCTCAAATACTTCTCTAATTTCATCCTGTGTGGTGCCAAGTTGTTCAACGGCATGAGGACTTGGGACTCCAGATCTCAGGGCCTCAATTGCGCTTCTCGCTGCAAGTTGTGTAGCTATCATAATGAATTACTCCTCGGCCTGAAGGTGGACGAGCGCCGCTGAAGGATTTGCCCGATCTACATCATGAACTTCCTGGCCGATACGGGTTTGAAGGGCGTCGTAATTGAAGAAATTACGCGGAGAATGCTGGTCGTAAAAATCTGGAGTCGTCAATACGATTAGGAGGAGGCCGTGAAAACTCTCGATTTCGTCAATGAAGCGCCGTAGCAATTGGAGCATTTCAACATAGGCTAGTTGGCTGTAATAAATAGAGTTCAGTTCGACGGATGTCGAAAGAATTCTACGGGCTTCCTCCGGCGAATTTTCGCTTCCGAGAGCAACCTGTGCCAGTTCGTTAATCCGTCTAAGGCGTTGAGCTTCTGTCTCCCTCTTGCGCTGATAGGGTCGAAGGTCAAGAGTCACCACAACTCCACTTCGATTGATCAGTGAGACCCAGCGGCAGAACGATGAGAGAGCGTGTCTACCAGACGACTTATCGATTTTTCCGAAAATCTGAATCTTCTTGAGTGCCGCAGCTCCGCCTTTCACAGATTTTCCGTTAAGCCATTCTAGCAAAACCTGTTCTGTCGTCGGTGTTACAGAGTCTGGTAGCAACTGCGACTTACCAAGAGCCACCATGGCTGACCTAAATTCGACTGTCAAACGCGTATCGCGAATGCGGGGAGTAATAAATTCTCGCTGATACTGG
This sequence comes from Chthonomonadales bacterium, assembly GCA_040004655.1. GTDB lineage: Bacteria > Armatimonadota > Chthonomonadetes > Chthonomonadales > CAJBBX01 > JBDUAM01. Next base: position 18,017 of record JBDUAM010000327.1, read on the forward strand.
TTTATAAGGTCTCCTGTATCCCTGCCATTATAGTTAGCAATACTTTCGACGTCATTAAGCGAGCAGCCACTCGCAATATCAATTCCATTAATTCGCAAAAACTCACGAGCTTCATTAGCAGCCCATTCATTCCAGGGCACAGACTCCGTTACCGAGAAAAAGAACTCGTCGATATTGTGGTAGGTAGGCCTGCGCCCATCGACTTTTGGAATACTGGGATCGATCTGAGCATAATGGAACCCTTGGCTGTCAGAAATGTCTCCGAGATCATCGGCAAGGCGTTCAAGAGTTGCATCGTTGCCGCTGACAAATCGCACAGCCGACCCACCTGATTTCACATAATCAGCCAGATACTCCTGCTCAATGATCTCAAACCATGCGTTAAGTGTTATATGATTTGCCATGAGATTTCCTACTTGAAATATACTGCAAAGTAGACTATCGACCGTCCGTCATCGGCAACCACCGAAAAGACATCCGAGTTTTTTGCTTTGCCGGTCGGTCCTTCGAAATAGATTTTCTTGTTATCTTTTGTCAGAAGGTGTCCAGCCTTGTTGAGATTATATGCTTGCTGGGCAAATGACTGACGAGGATTATCTGCCTCCCAACCGGGTGCGTCACAGAAATGATTGTATAAGTCACTCATTTGAACCCAATTGTCAGATTGTGATGAGATTTTGCTTGCCCAGTATAACGAATTCAGGAATACTTGCAAGCTGCGGTCCGAAGACGAGACACTTGCCAGCGATTTCAGATGATTTGCCACCTCGGTTGGTCGAAGTTTTGACCATGGTTTCTTATTGATGATTAATCGCTGGCTACTCGGAGAGGCGCTGACGGAATTAGGCGGCACCAAAATATTGTTTCCGACGCCATTCAAATACCGGACTCCAAGTTTGTCCAGCTCTTCGGCAAGCTCGACCTTCCATTCATCGGATTCGAGATATGATCTTGTATCAAACTGCCATGAGTTTGAAGCCGTTTCGGTCTCAGCTGGTAGAGATCGTATGGCCTCAACAGATGCGTTCTTCTGCTTCACAATTTGGGAAACATCACCGAGCTCACATGCCCGCTTTAGCGCCTTCAGGGCCTTGAGGTATTTGGATTCGTTCTTAATTAGTTCATTTACGTCGCTAATAATCTGAGTTAGTGCATTCTCAATTCCCACACGTTTCCTCCAGAAAGCTATATGTACATAAATTACGTCAGATCTACGATTGGATTGCCATTGTGGCGCATCAGAACGCGCTATTACTCTTGAATCCATGGCACTGTTCATTGCGACTTAGGGAATCTCCTGCAATACAAGATTCATTTCCTCGTAATGCGGAGATTTCCCCTTTCGGAGTAATGGATATGTATGTGTACGTGGTGAAGGAGGTCATCCCATAAGTCCCGATCCCTCGTTTTCTATGAAATGCAAAAGGCATAACCTCGAAATTCTTCATGCCATAATCCTCGTTTTCGATTTGTAATGAACCCAACATCAATCGGGGCCGGTCAACCATCTCGATTTGAATTCTGCGTCCACGTCTGAGAGGGCAATTGCCTTCAGTGGCAAACAGATTGCACTCTAATGCTTGCCACTGAAGACCATCTAAGTAAGTTCCCTTAGCTCTTTATCCAAACCGTCAGTTACCTTATTAGAATAGTAAGCGAAGTGCCGCTCTCGCACAAGGTAAATCGATTTGCCATTGAAGTTTCCGCGAACCAATCTCCCCGATGTACCAATCGAATGCATCCGGTCAAGATTAAGACACCTAACTATGTTATTGTACGCGTCTTCCCCAAAGGCTACGAACACGGTACATCCAGAATTGATCAGTTGTTCAATTTCCTTCCGGCAAAGAGTGTCCATTGCATTGATAATCGATCTGTCGGACATCAATGGCTTTACGTCCGCAGCGCTCTTGAACATGTGCTCAGGCAGCACAACTTTGAAGTAGTTTGAATAGTAGGCACTACCGGAAAATTGTGGATTGACAGTGTGGCGATCAATCACCACCTTCAGTTTAGAATTGTAGCGATCCTGGCACCATTCGGAGAAATTGGGCTGAACACACGCCTCTTCATAGTCTTCGCCGCAGTAAGCGCTAAGTCCAAAAAAGGCGATACTGGCGTTTGCATCTTTTGTAATCACCGGCTTCATTACAATCCTTCGTTTTGGATTGTCCATTCCAAGCTTAGCCAGCATGCGGTCATCAAGCAACTCGAAGGGGTTTGACTGTGGATAACGACACGAACCATCCTCAAATCTTGTTTTCATCTTTCGTCTCCTCGGATTTTTATTTGCCAGTTTAACTCAATCTGACGTGACCATAATAACATAAATCATAAATTCGCGTCAAGTTTATGATTAATATATTTTTTGTAAATACGCTTCTATTTTAACTTGACTTTGTGTAATAATGAAATACGTCAGTTTTATAGGAGGCCCAAAATGCCCACAAAACAGCAGCTTGATCTTGCCAAGTCATTGCCACACCAAGATTGGGCAAACATAAACTTATCAGACTATCGATATGTAATTCGCAGGTCATACCGAGATCCACGTGATCCGAAATTCACGTCCGAACCGTTCCCCGGCGAGGATATGACCTATAATCGCCCTACGCCAGCCTTACAGCGGTGTGCCGAAATCGCCAGGGACTTCCGAATGCAGGACTACTCCGTTATTAAAGATGAGCCATGGGGGGTGTACACAATTTCGAGTTCACCCACGTTTTTCTACCTGTTCATTGAATACATCCCAAGGTCATCGGTGAAAAATACAGCTACCATCGGAATGGCACCAACCACATCGCCGGACGAGCCAAAAGCGTCTTCTGAAAACTTGGATTTCGTACCTGTGCCTTTGCCGCACGAGGTTTTCGTGGCATTGTCATCGATGGCATCACTGAAAGAAACAACTGTCGGAGTTAAGATCGCGATGATGGTGGCCAATGTAATAGATGGAAAACCGCCGCTTGACGATTGGGATACCAAAATGCTTCGGGTTTTAGTTGAATACAAAAAACGCGACCGAGGCGAGGATGCGCAATTAGAAATGGCAAGCAAGATGTTTGATGAATTGTTAAGTGAACTACCAGATCCGTATGCCGATCTGGATTAATCAGCAAGACATGACGCGCAAATGTTTGACCCATGCGAAGACCTTGCAAGGCCAGCATTACAGGCGGATAACGGAAACGTTGCACGACGTATCCTTGCCAAGGTCTCGATTTCCGTTTGACGGATGTTTATGGGAATGTGGTTAAGGGGCTGGTGAGTTAGCCCCTCGACCTATTGCCGCGTGACGGTAATTCTTGTCTGCCCCTTCTTCAAAACAATCGGACTCTTCCCGTCAAATGTCTCCGTTTTGCCGGACTTCTCCGTGACCACGATCTCCTTCACGTTCCAGCCCGCTGGCGCCTGAAAATGCACACCTTCTGACTGGCTTAGCTCCACATTGAGAGTAGTGTTGTCAAACTTCCAGCCAATGCGAATGCTGCCTTTCGCGATGGGTACAATTCCTTCGGCCGACGTCAGGTCCAACGGATTTGGCTGGATATGCGTGATTCCGGTCAAGGCATTGTGCGTGACCCCGAGAATATCTCGCGACAGCAACGCGACCGGTTCGCAGCTCCACGCGTGGCAGAGCGACCATTGTGCCGCGTAGCTCTCCCAGAAGGTGGTCGCGCCTTTGTCCACCATGTTACCCCACCGCTCTCTGATCACCTGCATCGCCTTCGGGTGGGCGCCCCATCGGCAAAGCCCCTTCAGTACGTACCCCTCAAAGTAGGGCGATTCGGGCTTCTTCAGGTCGGCGTCATACATGTTTCTGATCACATCGTCGGCGCGCTTCTGGTCATTGACTACCGTCAGCAGCGCGAGGGCATTGGTGTGCTGGGTGTAGAGTCCATCGGCATCGCGATAGAGCTTGCGATTCTGGTCCCAGTGCGCCTTTTCAAACGCCACGGCCAGCCGATCCGCAATTCCAGCATAGAAGGTTCTTCTGCCCAGAATATTTCCAATTTCCGCGCCCGCCCGCAGGCTCATCAGGTACTGCAAGTTGAGCGACGCCAGCGCGGAATCGGGTTTCAGATCAGCCCAGTCGATGAAGTTCCACTCGGGCACTGGGCCCAGCAGACCGTTGGTCAATCGATATTTGTCGAACCAGCCGAGCTGTTTTGTCACCACCGGCCAGAGTTCCTGCAGCAACTCACGGTCGCCGGAGTTCTTCGCATACTCCTCCAGCATCACCACCCAGAGCGCGCCGTAACCGGGAATTCGGTTCGGACCCCGGGTTCCATGCAATGCGATCCAGTCGCTGGGGTACGCGGGCTCGAGCATGCCATCTTCCGGCTGGACGTACTGCGCCTGCCGCAGGAACCTGCGCATCAGCGCGGTATCGCCGAAAGCATATTGAGCGACCGCGCCCTCCGCCAGACCATCCCCGATGTACTGCCCACGTTCGCGCCACGGGCAGTCCATAAATCCCTGATCCATACAAATCTGCATGGTGCGTCGACCCACGGTCCATATCTGATTAAGTTGCGGATCGCTCGATTTGAAGGTGCCCTTGTACTGGACCGGGTAGCCGCTCTCGATGATCGTCGGCGTGGAGACTTTCACATGGCCACCGCGGACAAGGATGACCATGTACCGGAACGCGCGATGATGGAACACGCGGAGAGTCTGTCGACCCTGCGCGAGGATAAATCTATCGGCATCCGGATTGCCCTGTCGCTTGACGGAGATCTTGCCATTGGTTTCTAACCCTTCTCCGTATCCAACGTCGACGATTGCGCCTGCCTTATACGACTCAAATGTCAGTTCCGGGAAGCCGGAGACCTCCTGTCCAAAGTCGACTCCTACCGCAATGCCAGGACCGTCACCGAGGAAAAGAAGTCCTTTGGACGTCAGCAGGCTGGCTCCATCAAATCCCGTGGGAGCGGGCAGCTCGGGCTGACGGGCAAGAATATCGGCGGCATTTTTCTGATCCATGGTCCCGCCCATGGGGATGCTCGTGAACATGACGGCCGTGGGGGTGGCGGCACGGTGCATGGGGAACGGGATATCGCGGTCGACAAAGTGAGTCCACGGCGCGGTGCCTGCCGGACCAAGTTCGACTGCCGACTGCCAGCCTGCATCCTTGAATTTGGAGGTGGTCCACCCGGTCGGCTCGTCCGCGCCGACAAGCGTCTCGCAGTATTCGCGGAAGGGGCTGAACTTGATGTCGGAGGGTGTCCACCATGCCTTACTCGTCTTCCAGGTGGCGTCCGTGACAACGGGTCCATCGGGCAGCGAGAGGCTTGCGAAGAGACCGGCTCGACCCTGCACGCGGGGGAAGCTCGGGATGCCGAGGTGGTAGGCGATCACCGCGATGGTGTTGGTTCCGGAGGTGAGGTATTTGGAGACATCCTGCTCATCTAAGCAGATGTAGCTCGGTGGGTTGGGCGCGGGGCCTCGACCCACGTATGCACCGTTGACAAACAGCCGATATTCGCTATCCGCCGTAATCTTCAGGAGCGCCTGTTTGGGCCGGGATTTGATGGTGAAAGTCTTGCGGAATAGCCGATACGCATCGCGCACATCGGTCAAGTTGTCGCTCCAGATCCAGCGCGCCGAATCCTGCACTTTTGCGTGTGGCGTGACCTCTGGTGATCCGGGCAGACTGGCGGCCAACGCAAGCGCAGCACCCAATTTCAATATCAGCATCTTTCCCCTCCGAACGATGTTGAACAACGTATGAAATTAGTTTCGTCTGAGAGGGTGGAATCGCCTGCATGGGTTCGTTATTTGTTGTGTTGGAATCGGGTAGATTGGTATTAATCGCGGTTATTTTGTTACGGAATGTGGAGGTGGTTGACAGATGAAAATATTTTTCCTTTTGGCAGCGCTATCGGCGTGCCTGGTATCCACTCAAGTCATGGCAAACGGAGTGTTTGGTGACAAAGTGATCGATCGAATTGCGAAGAACCTTAAGCGCTATTCCAAAGTAAAGGTCAATGTGGCGCTATCCCACGGGATCAATATGGATAAAGGCTGGATTCTTGTCGAAAGCAATGTGACTTCATGCCTTGTGGTTAAACCGAACAAACTTAAGATTGAAGATGTTGTCCCTCCTCAGAAGATGGTACATAAGGACCCCAACCGTGGCAGTACGTTCTTTACAATTTACCCAAACGTGCGCTTTGACGGTAAATACTGCCTGGAATTTACTGCTCCCGGTAGGGATAGGTTCATTCGCCTGCCAATTACGAAGGTCGAAGACGTTCAACGAGACGATATGTTTGCGGAGAGATTTGGCACGGCAAGAAGATGTGGTGTCGATGCTCTATTTGGAAGCGATCCGTTGATTGGCTTCACATTCAAGAAAAAATCAATCAACTCCGAAACTGGCGCACCTACTTATATTCTTGAACGAACAGTTCAATTCGTTGCCGGTGGTCAGCGGGCGAGAACGGAAATCGAATTCGACGCAAAAACATTGCTGCCTGTTGCTCTAGACGAGTGGCTGGAATTTTCGCTCGATGAGTTTTTTCACAATCTGCACGCCGTCTATTCCGACTGGGATTTCAATCCCAAATTCACAGACTCCGATTTTGACACAACCCCACCTGAAGGCGGCAAAGAAGATATGAACGGCAAATATCGCGCATTTATGGATGACCTCTTATTGAAACCTGCGACTACGAAGAAGAAGAAATAACACTTTGTCTTGTACACCAGCAAGGGCGATTATGATTAGCCGAACCATTGTTTCGTTCGCAACAGCTGCGTTCGTCTGCCTGACAACCGCAAGTTCGTTGAGCCATGCCACACCTCGACAACACAAACCTGTCGCCAAGCACGACCAGA
>JBDUAM010000193.1:0-7512 GCA_040004655.1 Chthonomonadales bacterium
GTTGTTCTGGCAATGACCGTCCACCCTCTTATTCCGAGCGGGCAGGGAGCAGCAACGTTCTTCGATCCAAACGTGCTTTATCAATTCAAGATTGATAAGACTGGCGACGGAATCGAAGATGTAGTCATTCAAGTCAAAGCCAATGGAACGGGCGCCAGCCAAACTATTCAAGTTGCTGGTCCAGTTGCCCCGTCACGAAAAGGAACAACTGCCGTATTCGAAACCCCAAATGCAAACACCGGTAGCATAAACAATGCATTCACGTTGACAAATGGCATTCAGGTTTATGCAGGTGCGCGCGAAGATCCCTTCTTCTTCGACCTGAATCAGTTCTTCACCATCTTCCCAGATCGAGCCAATCCAGTATTTCCCACCACTTTTCAGAACACTTCCGGTAACACCGTTAGCACCACACCTGCGAATCCGAACCAACCGCAGGCGGCAACCTGGCGTCCGCTGGGTGTTGCTACCGATTTCCTTGCAGGATTCAACGTTCTTGGAATTGTTGTAGAAATACCGAAATCAATGTTAACAACGGGCGGCGACGGCAAGATTCGCGTCTGGTGTACGACGAGCATCTAACTCGAAGGGAAGAGAACAGTCAATGAATATACGAATAACAGCCGCAATCGCGGTTTCAGGTGTTCTGGGAGCCGTTGCGCTCGCAGGATGTGGAAGCAGCGGCAATGGCCCCAAAGTCTACACACAGATGGACCGCCTTGGTCGCCCGGTAGTCAATGAAGTGTTTGCGTCAGTTGCCAATAATCGGCATCAGATTAACGACACGGACAATCCAACGGACGACTCAGGCCAGTTGGCAAACGATATTCAATCGTTTATGATTGGTACGGCCGGCCGTTCTGCAGCAATCACCAATGTCATTAAGGCAGTACTTGTGCCAGACATGCTCGTCGCAGACCTTACGTCTGCTAACACCACTGCGGCCTATCTCGGCGTAGAAACCGGTGGAGCAACTGGCAGCACGTTCGGCGGTCGCAAGCTTACAGACGATGTGGTGGATACATCTCTGGGAGTGGTGTTCGGTAACACCATTCCTGCACTTGGGCTAGCCCCGGACGACGGCAACGAGATACCAGCGCTCACATCTGATAACGTTGGTCCTGGCGCAAAGCACTACACCGCTACGTTCCCCTATCTGGGAGCACCGCAGTAAATCAAACCCGGCCGTTGCTCTTCCTTTGGGAAGGGCAGCGGCTTTTCATTTGTCCGTGGTCCCTTATTCTTGAGAAGAGAGTGCGTCGTGAAGCACACCATCAGATTTGTCATCGTTGGAATCGGAGCGTCCGCAGCGATAACGGCATTGACCGTGTCTTGCGCAAAAAGACCCGAGGCCATCACGGCCACGCCTGCCATCCGCGCTTCCTGGGACCCATCCAATTTACAAAAAAGCATAGCCTTCTATGAGACACGAGTGAAGCGTGATCCGAGGGCTGCTATCGAATCCTCTGCCCTTTCAGGGTTATATCTGGATCGATATCGCGAAACCGCTGATGCTGCAGATGTGGCTCGGGCAGAGCGATTCGCAAGGCATTCGCTGCAAATACGCAAGAAGAACAACGCCTCTGGATTTATTCGTCTGGCACAGGCCCTGAACGCCCAGCACCGATTCAAAGAGGCTCTTGCAGTTCTGGACGAAGGTCATGCCGGAACCGAAGAAGGAATTGGTCGTTCGCTTAGAGCCGATATTTTGATGGAACTGGGCCGGTATTCCGAGGCTGCGAACACCCTCAAACCCACTCAAGCCATTGAAGGAAATGATGAACTGCTCCGACCTGTTCGCGCTCGTTTTCTGGGACTGTCGGGGAAATCCGACGAAGCCATTACAGAGATGCAAAGAACAACTCGTGAATCGGATGCGAATTTCGATGTTACCGCACCACAGGCAGCATGGTTCCATATGCGTACCGGAGACATGCTGAGCGGTCGCGGACGTTACGATGAGGCGCAGTCTGAATACAAGACTGCTGTGGCGCTCTTCCCACGGGACTTTCGATCTTTCACCGGACTTGCCCGAATGGCGCTTGAGCAACGTGATTATGTCGCCTCTGCAAAATGGTCCTCAAAAGCGCTGGAAATCGTTCCCTCCATTGACGCACTCGCAATTGCAGAGTCTGCTGCGACTGCGACGGGAAATACCTCCGCCGCGAGTAGTTTACGTTCCCAAATTGATGCAATTGCCCGAATCCAACGATCCGCAGGAATTGTTTATGATCGCCAACTTGCAAATTACTACGCGGATCATGGTATGAACCTTCCGGTAGCGTTGTCTCTTGCACGCAAAGAGTTGAAAGCGAGACAGGACATTTATGCCTGGGACACACTCGCATGGTGCGCCTATAAAAATGGCAAGTTGAATGAGGCAGTCGAGGCATCAGGACACGCACTGGCGACTGGAGCACAAGATGCAAAGCTATTACTTCATGCAGCCTTGATCAACAGGGAAGCAGGAAGAATCTCAGAATCCGCTTCGTGCACACGAAAGTGCATCGCAGCTAATCCAACTTATGCGAATTCAAATGGCGCTCCTGCGCTACTCTCTTCGCTCGAAACGGCAGTATTGAAACCTGCGAACCATGAGGTTACACGTTGAACCGGACCATCGTCGCTGCGGCGTTTGCCCTCTGCACATTAATCGCAATTCAGCCCGGATCTTCCGCTCATCCGATGGGGAACTTCTCAATCTGCCACTATGCGGCTATTACAGCCGGACAGAATGAACTGAAGGTTCGTTATATTGTCGATTTTGCGGAGATTCCGACCGTCGGAGAAGCAGGAAGTGTGGAGTTGGCTTCGGCTCTTACTACAAGTGAGAGTGGACGGCAGCGACTGCTGAATCAGAAAGCCGACAGCCTCGTAAAGGGAATCCAGATTCTGGTGGATGGCAAACCCACTGAAATTCGACGAACGAATGCGGAAATTAAAGTGATTCCCGGAGCAGGAGGCCTCAACACCTTCCAGATATCAATGGATTTGAACGCGCCGCTCGGTCGATCTCTTCCGTCCACCATTGAATATCACGACACTAATTACACTTCTCGCGCGGGCTGGAAAGAAGTTGTCGTTCGACCGGAATCGGGATGCGTTCTCACCCAGTCAACCGCGCCAACGACGGACCGAAGTCGCGGGCTGTCCATCTATCCCACGGATTCAGCTCCACCGAATCAAACGGAAGCGTCATTTACAGTATCCGCTGCTGGAGCCGTCGCTGGGCCCGTCACGCCTTCAAATGTGAAGCAACTTCCAGCGAAGTCTAATCCTGCGAATCGCGATGCGTTCACCGAAACCATCGCCAGCAAGAACCTGACGCCAGGAATCATCGCATTCGGCCTGCTTGTGGCGTTCGTCTTCGGAGCATTTCATGCGCTGTCACCCGGACACGGCAAAGCGATGGTTGCCGCCTACCTTGTAGGTGCGCGAGGCACTCCCCGCGATGCAGTGATTCTCGGAATTACGGTAACGATCACGCACACACTGGGAGTATTCGCGCTTGGGCTGCTCACGCTTGCCGCGTCCCAGTATATCGTTCCCGAGATCCTTTATTCGTGGCTCAGTATTATCAGCGGCGTAGCGGTGTGTGCCGTCGGACTCTGGCTTCTCTATTCGCGAACCCGGGGTGTTGAGCACAGCCATACTCACCATGATCACGATCATCCTCACACCCACGACCATGTTCACCCGGATAAACACGTTCATACACATGACCACGATCATCCTCACACCCACGACCATGATCATCCTCACACGCATGACCATGGTGACGGGCATGATCACGATCATCCACAAATGCATGACCATGGTGACGGGCGCTTCCACCATCATCATCTGCCAGATAAAGTGACGGTGCGCAGCCTCATTGTTCTGGGAATCTCAGGAGGGTTGGTTCCGTGCCCCACAGCTCTCGTTGTACTGCTGGCTGCTGTAGCCTTACATCGAGTTCTCTTCGGGCTGGCCCTCATCACGGCCTTCAGCATCGGATTGGCCGCCATACTTGTTGTGATCGGGCTTGTGATTGTGTGGGCGAGACCGCTGGCGGAGAAAATCCCTTCAAGCGGCAAGCTGCTGAAACGCCTACCTGTTGCGAGCGCCGCGATGGTTACAATGGTTGGTATCCTGCTCATTGTAAGGGCCGTCTACGGTCAGTAGCTTGATTTTGTTCTTTCCATGATTTCACGTTTAGATAGTTGAGCTGCGATTGGCCGGGGTATCTCCGACTACAGTCAAGTCGAGCTCCGAGGACAGCCCTTGTTGTTCTTAATTAATTAGGACGACTGTGGTTGACCGTTTCGGTCCCACCAAACGGCTGCTTAATACGCATAGCTTCCTGCTGAATACCGATTTCCGCCTACGCGAAATATCTTGAATCCGCGACTAAATGTTTGGAATTTTGTAGTATGTCAATTCGTAAATACAATACAAGGTAAATGCCCTTAGACTACGAGCCTTCGGTGATTTCGTACTCGAATAGCTTGTCAACTAATTTTAATGGAGAAATAACAACATGAATCCAGCTAAGAACACTGTCTGTCTTTGGTATGATGGCGGCGCCGAGGAAGCAGCGCGGTTTTACGCCGAGACCTTTCCCGACTCGTCCTTGGGTGCAGTGCATGAAGCGCCTGGGGACTTTCCGTCAGGGAAGAAAGGAGATGTGTTGACAGTCGAGTTTAATGTGATGGGTATTCCCTGCCTTGGACTCAACGGCGGACCCTATTTCAAACCGGACGAAGCCTTCTCCTTTCAGGTCGCGACTGCTGACCAGGACGAAACCGATCGTTATTGGAACGCGATAGTCGGCAATGGTGGTCAGGAGAGCGAATGCGGCTGGTGCAAGGATAAATGGGGAATTTCCTGGCAGATTACACCCATTGCTTTAACGAAAGCGATCACCGATGCCGATCCCGCTGTCGCCAAGCGCTCGTTTGACGCGATGATGACGATGAAGAAGATCGACATCGCTGCTATCGAAGCGGCGCGCCGAGGTTGAGGCAACTGCTTCCACGTCGACCTCCACGCCCAGGATCGACTTAATTGGGAATCCTATTTGTCCAATTTGAGTCGATCCTGAACCACACCACTTAATCGGTCAAACGTTTGGGACCAACCCGCCTTGCCGTTATGCATGTTTTTCGCGAAGAATTCGATCTCATCATCCGTGGCATCAAGTGGCTCCCACTCAACGGTGATTCGAGTTCCCGGTTCTTCGTCCTCAAATACTACTGTTGCCAGAAGGCTCCGCGGCCAGGACGGCGAGTACGGGTTGGTCACCATTTCTCCGTCTTCGGTGCAAATACAGGTCACAAGGACCAGGCGGTCGATAGGGTTGATCTCGCGAAACACGAATTTTGCGAAGACATGTGCTTCGCCTGGCCCGTGCTGCTCGATGATGTAGCAACCATCCGGCCGAACATCCGCATGGCGCAGGGTTGGAGTACAGTCCGCCGGGAGCAACCCCCACTTCGCAAAGTGCACCGGATTGACCCAGCAATCGAAAACCAGGCTCCGAGGTGCGCTGAAAACTCGAGAAATTACCATCTTCTTCATTTGTGACCCTCCGCTTGAAGTTGCTCTAAATAGTCGGACAACTGGTCGAACCGTTCTTCCCATTGAGGTCTAAACATCTCAAAATAGTCGCCAGCCCTTTTCAGCGACTCGGCATCTAATCGGCACGGTCGCGTTTGAGCGACAACGCGCTGCTTGAGCAGGCCTGCTGTCTCCAATACCTTTATGTGTTTTGAGACTGCGGGAAGGCTTATTGGAAATCGCTTCGCCAATTCGGCGACTGTCGCTTCACCCAGAGTTAAACGATCCAGGATCGCTCGCCTCGTCGGGTCGGCCAGGGCTCCAAACACCAGATCAAGTTGATTCATGTTGCCATCCGTATTCAATCAATTGGTTAATTAACCATTCAGTATAATACCCTATCGCTCGGTGTTGAATGACAATAACGGTTCACGGATTGAACCTTTTTTAGCTATAAATGTGATTGTCGAAGAAGTTTTGAAAGGGAGTTTCGCGGGAGCCCGGTTATCGGCCCAAAGTATCGCGTTTGAAGACGAATATCTCGACGGCGCTTGCCAATTCATATGGCAAAGTTGTTGACTCATGGCAAATCGAGAGTCGCCGAGAATTGAGGCGTAAGGCGCTTATTGTTTGCTTTTATGGGGCGCCCCACGCGTCCGTCAAATGTCCGCGAAATTTGCCGAGGAAACATTATGCGATTTTGTGGACTAAAGTCCCCATTCCCCGCGCCGCCGGTATAATAATTCCTGACACAAAACTAGACTAACTTGTACGGAAAGAGTACGCCTTGAACCATCATCCAATTTTGAAGTCATTCCTGCGCGCCGCTTTGCTTATGTCTTGCCTCGGGGCAACGGCTGCATCCCGGCCCGTTGCAGCTCAGGATGATGACATATTCCTCACACCGGAACCCATACAACGCGCCGCGCCAGACTCACGGCGCCAGCTAACCATCGACAAATACAACAAGGCGGGCGAGAACTACGTCGCGGGTCGCTTTCAAGCAGCCTATCAGGCGGCGAATGAGCTTGCGTCCGCCGGCAAGCTTGATTACCTCCTGCGAGACGTCTACTATCTCCGAGCCCTTTCGGCATATGGTGGCATGAAGAGCACGCCCCTTGGCCCTATGTATGCGGTCAGCGCCTTTAAGGAGCTTCGCGGCGTCATGAAGTTCACTCCCACTTTGACGCTAATGTCGGCCGTGGCGTTCATGGACAACCATGAATACCTGCGCGCTGGCTACGAGTTCGGCCAGTACATCGACGCGAACACCACAGAAGAGGCGAATCGCCGGTACGCGAGACTTAACCGCGCCTTCGCCTACGAGAGAGAAGGGACGGAAGAGTCCTTCGTGACTGCCATCAGTTTTTGGGATGACATCGTAAGGCGCGGCGAAACCAGTCGAACCTTCGACAAATCAGGCATCTACTATCTTCGAGGGGCAGCACACCTACGGCTTGCGGAATACAAAGAAGCACTGGCTGACCTGGACGAAGCGATAAGGCTCGATCCAAAAAGCACACAGTCTTATCATTCACGGCTGACGCTTTATGCACAACTCGGTAATGATGTCGCCATGAAAGCTGATCTGGCAAAATTGTTCGCCCTGGGTGAAAAGCCAGACGTTCCAAATGTAAATTCCAACTATGTGAGAGTAAACAAGGCGATCTATGCGGGTACCGCAACAGCACACGACTATGGGGACCGTGCGTTAATGCTGCTATTGGGCGGCGGCTCACTCGTGCCTCAGCGGGACGCAGAGCAGAGCCTGAAGCTGGACCCAAAAGACATTTTAGGGCTGCTTGCGACTGCCTTATTAATGCGGGCCGGAGATGAGAAGACCGTTCAGGCATTCAGCGACATCATAGCCAGAGCGCCCGACCAGGTGCTGGCATACTCGGGGCGAGGCGCTGCTTATGAGGCGTTGAACAAATATGATCTCGCGGCAACAGACTTCGAAAAAGCCTATATCCT
>JBDUAM010000214.1:0-7482 GCA_040004655.1 Chthonomonadales bacterium
TCGTACCCATACTGGACTGTGGAATCGTCAATCTCCGTGACACCTGTCAGATTCCCGACCGTGTTGAATCCATTATCATACGTGAGTTGGTACCGGGCCATCACATTTTCAGGTCGAGTGTGTGTGATCGTGATGGGCCAGCCGCGCGCTTCGTTGTACTCGTATGTTGTGTAGGTGCTGTTATTGTTGTTCTGTCGCTTTATTTTGCCTTCACCATCGTAAATCCAGGTGGTGGTCTCGTTATAGGGGTTGATGATACTGGTTAGGCGCCCACCGGCGTCATAATTGTACGTCCACGTGCCAATGACCGATTCGCCATTGGTCCATTTCATCGTGTGTCGACTGCCATCCGGGTTGTAAGAGTATTCGATTAGCTGGAATGGGGCGAGTCCAGATGCCGTATAATCATTGACTACCCGTGTGACTCGTGCGCTGGCGTCATATGTGTAATAAGTAGTTCCGATGCCATCGATGAAGTAGTTTACGGTGCCGTCGTTGTTGTAGTAGTAGTAAACCGAACTCTCGCCTGAGGCGGAGAAATTAACGGAAGAAACCCGGTCGGTGTTGTCATAGTTTGGCGTGACAGTCTGTCCGCGGCCATTTGCTCCCTGCCGAACTCGACCCTTGTTGTCGTAAAGATAACTAATTGCTGTATTGTCTGGATAGGTTACGCTCTTTAACTCGCCACCCAGCCCATAGGCGTACGCGGTGATCTTGCCCCGGGCATCGGTGAAGGATGTGAGGTTATGGTCATTGTCCATGCCAAACGCGAGGCTCCAACCAAGCGGCCCGGCAATCCCTTCCAGCATTCCACAGACAGCGCAGTAGTTGTAGTTAAACTGCGCTCCGGCGGCATCAATAGTGTGGTGCAGCTTTTCACCAACGTAATGGTATTCCTCGGTCTTGCCGTCCGGGAGAATTGCCGAGGTGAGACGTTGCGCGGCGTCGTACGTGAATCCAAAGATATTCCTAGTGGTTGTGTTGCCGTTGATAGGGTAGGTGGAAATTTGAGTGATGTCGCCCAGTCCATCATAATTATCAAAAGTGACCAGGTTGCCATTGCCGTCCAACACTGATTTGGCATAGCCCAAGGTCGGTGAGAAAGCCGTTTCGTCGTAAGTTATCGTGACGGAACTGGTCGGGGACCCCGGCGGAGGAGCGATAACAACTGTCTGCCCGTACGCGTTATGTGTGACCGATGACGTTTCGCTGTTCGGATTCGTGACGCTTGTGGCAATATGTACCTGCAAGGGGTCCGCATAGGCGGCGCTGATGACGTGGCTCAAAGGGTCCTGTGCAGTGAGCAGATCAACGCCGCTAAAGGTCCAACTCCACGTTAGGCTATTGGCATCCGTATACGACGAAGCTAGCCCGTTAGCGTAATAAGTTGTCACATCGGTCTGAACGCCATTTACCGTTGTGGAAGTTACCTGTCCGTTCGCATTATAATAGAATCTTGTAACCGTTGGCTGAGTTGCGCCGTACAACTGTGGCTCCGTAACCGCAAATAGCATTCCCGCAGAATCATATTCGTACTTCGTGACTCCGCCGCGTGAATTTGTAATCGTCCGGGTGTCAGAAATCCCTGAGCTTGAGTGTGCCAGATAGTCGATGTGCGTAATCGCAACCGGGTCTGGCCCGGCGCCATTCGACAATTGAACCACGCCTCCACCGTTCGCAGCGGCAGGAGTATAGCCAAAGTTGATAGTGGTCGAATTATCGTTGTCGCGCGTTATGGAAGCCAGCGTGCCGTCGTTTGAATAGGTGTATGCGACCGAAGTGGCCGTTCCAATTGTATTAAAAACTGCGATGGATGCCAATCGCCCGGAGGCATAAGTCACGTTAGATTTTGTGGTTCCATCTGCGGACACAACTTGAGTGATCAACCCTGCTGTGGTGATAAACGTCATAGCTTTCCCGGTGTTCACATCTATTACCGTAGAAAGTTGCCCGGTACCGTTATATGCAAGATTCTGTATATTGCCAGCAGGGTCTTTAATCTGCGTCAATTGCCCATTGCTGTTAAAGGCGTAAGTGAAATTGCCCGCAGAATCCAGCCCTTCAAGGGGGCCAGCATTTGAAAGCAGATATCCGCCTGCGACAACCGTCAATTGACTGAAAATGCCTTTGGTCGGCGACGGGTTGGAAGATGTTGGGCCGAAGTCCAGACGGCTTCCATCACCATCCACCAACATCCAATGCGTGCTGCCAACACCTGACGAGTTGTAAACTGTCTGCGTAGTAATATGGGCATCGTACGTAAACGTCGCATTTGCCATGGATCGAGACGCTTCAACCACCTGGCTGTTAACATGGATGTTGTTAATCAACGGATAGCCGCGGGTCGCCACAGGGTCGGTTTTCGTAGACTGGACATTGCCAGTCTTGGCGTCAATGGATACCTGAACAGACCCCTGGCAGATAAGTTGCTGCTGAACCGGCACGCCAAAAGGGAGAGTGCCAGGGGTTTTGTCTCTCGGCGAATCGTAAATTATTAGCTGAGCAACAAGGCTATTGTAGTCCGTACCATTGAACCTGGGGGTAATCGGCAGAGTTGCAGGGTAAGTTAAGACCGCGTTTAACGGAATCGTTATGGTATTTGAACTTCCACTCGTGATGCCAGGTGGAAATGTAATAATATAGTCGTCTCCATGCTCCTCAAATCCAGTGGAAATGAAAACAATGTGTGCATTCAAAGACGCATATTTTTGGCTTGCCCCCGCAACAAAGGATTGACCCTTGATAATTGCATTTGGACTGATTGAAAAACTCACTAATGGATTTGCAAGGACAGTAACACTTGTGCTTGCCGTCGCTGACAAATAGGAAGCCGTTAGCGTCACAGACGCATCATTGAAAGTCTCGTTCGCTGGAAACTGAAATGTTGTAGACGTCTGGCCAGCCGGGATGGAAATAAACTGATTTGAAGCAATTAAATCGTTCCGAGTACTGTCAATCTCAACAGTGGCTCCCATAACGGAACAGCTTACTGTACCGCTAACAAAACCCGTGGCGCCATAACCGCCACCTACGACCGTATTATTGTTGACGGAAATTGAAACCGACTGTGCACCAGCGACGCATGCCAAAGCGCAAAGGATAGAGCACACCATAAAAGACGCAAATACAGAAAAACAACCATGGTTTCTCATGACAAACCCTCTAGAGATATTACAACACAAAAGATCCAACGACTGATTTGAATCGGCATTACTTGAATACTCAAATCTTACCTAAATCAGTCCGAATTCAAAATCCGGGTAGTTTTTTAAATCGGAAATAGTTTCGTTTCAAATTGTTCATTAAATTTGTGCAATTGTAATTCCGCACAATTCTCCTATTCTCCCATTCTCCCATTCAAGAAGCTCGTCAGGTATTCTGATTGCATCTATTTTCCGCACGTGACCTGCGGGCTGGAGGTTGTTCATTGTCCTCACTTGTCGATACCCAACTTGAAATACTCATCCGGGCGCGATACCCGATTGTCTACGTCGTCTCGTGGGAGGAGCAGCGCGTCGAACAGGCACTGCAGGATATCGCGGCGCGACGCAACAAGCGACTCCACATCTGGACGGTCACACAGGGATTCGTCAAGCAGGGTGGCGGCCGCGACAACGCGACTCGCGATCCCCTGGCTGCCCTCGATTTCGTCTTCAACTCGCCGGATCAGGCCATCTACTTAGTGAAGGATTTCCACAGCTTCATTTCTGACTACAACGTCACGCGCAAACTCCGCGACCTCACTCCCGTGCTCAAAAACAGCTTCAAGAACCTGATCATCCTCTCGCCTATCCTCAAGCTGCCACCAGAACTCGAGAAGGAGATCACCGTTCTCGATTACGGATTGCCGAGCTACGACGACCTCGGTCGACTGCTGGACGACATCATTCGACAGGTCCACGATCGCGCTGATATCGATACAGTTCTCGACAAGGGTGAGCGCGAGGCCATCCTCAAAGCCGCCCAGGGACTCACCGCGACCGAGGCCGAGAATGTCTTCGCCAAGTCGCTGGTGGAGAAGCGTAAGTTCGACATCGACGTGGTGCTAACCGAAAAAGAGCAGATCATTCGCAAGTCGGGCATTCTCGAGTACTACCCGGCGAGCGAGGCGTTCTCCAGCGTCGGCGGGCTCGACCTGATGAAGGAGTGGATGCAGAAGCGCACCACATCGTTTACCGACCGCGCGCGGGCATTCGGCCTGCCGGAACCCAAGGGAATCCTGATGATCGGGGTGCAGGGGTGCGGCAAGAGCCTCTCCGCCAAAGCCATCGGCGCGCAGTGGAAGCTGCCGCTACTGCGACTCGACATCGGTAAGGTCTTTGCGGGACTGGTCGGCGCGTCGGAAGAGAATATGCGAAAAGCCATCCGGGTCGCAGAGTCGGTTGCGCCGTGCATCCTATGGCTCGACGAACTGGAGAAGGGCCTCTCGGGCTCGTCCGGCTCGGGATCATCCGATGGCGGGACCACCATGCGCGTTTTCAGCACCTTCCTCACCTGGCTGCAGGAGAAGACCGTGCCCGTATTCGTGGTCTCCACCGCCAACCAGATCGACGCACTTCCGCCGGAACTCCTGCGCAAGGGTCGATTCGATGAGATCTTTTTCATCGACCTGCCGTCGTTAGAGGAGCGGATGGAAATCTTCCGGATTCACCTGCGCAAACGCAAGCGCGAGTTGAAGAAGTTCGATGTGAAGGAACTCGCCGCCGCGACCCCCGGGTTCAGCGGCGCAGAGATCGAACAGGTGGTTATTGAAGGTCTGTTTGACGCCTTCGACGAAGAGCGCGAACTCACACAGCAAGACCTGCTGATGGCCGCCAACGCCACCGTCCCGCTCTCCATGACCATGAGCGAGAAGATCGACGAGCTGCGCTACTGGGCATCCACCCGCGCCCGCAAAGCCTCCAGCGCGGAGGTCGAGACTATCGAGGAGCAGACCGCCGCCCGCATGATGGCAAAGGCAAAGGTCGAAGCGGTGAAGCTGGAAGCTAAACGACATGCCGCCACGCCGAAGGCAATTGCTGCGAAGCCGAGAGTTGTGAAGTCGAAGGTGGATTAGAACTTAGCTACCGAGCCATATGCTCAACCCCGCATTTGGACGTCAACACATCCTCAAACACGTGCCGCAAATTGCGTGTCGGTCGGTACAATTTGATGGATTCTTGCGCATGCGGTTCGTCTTCAACCGCCATTGTCTATTGCAGGATTAATGCCTGTTGCTGCCGAACGGAGGGTAAGTCCCTACATCGTGGTCAGGAGCGTCCACATGAACCTACCCGGTGGAACTGTCACCTTTCTCTTTACAGATATCGAAGGCTCCACCAGGCTCTGGGAAGAGCATCCCCAGGCCATGCGCCCAGCCCTGGCTCGCCATGATGCGCTGCTGCGACAGTCCATAGAGCAGTATGATGGCGTTGTCTTCAAAACGATCGGCGACGCCTTCTGTGCCGCCTTCGCCACTGCTCCCGATGCTCTTGCGGCCGCCCTTGCCGCCCAACTTGCCCTACATTCCGAACCCTGGCCCGAAGTTCTTTCCATTCGAGTTCGCATGGCACTGCATACCGGAGCTGCGGAGCTGCGGGATAACGACTACTTCGGCCCGCCACTCAATCGAGTTGCACGGCTGCTGTCCGCGGGACATGGCGGACAGGCGCTGGTTTCCGCGGCAACCCAGGAACTCGTACGCGATGCTCTTCCCGCTTCCTGTTCACTTCTGAGCCTGGGTGAACACCGTCTACGGGACCTGGGCCGACCTGAAATGGTCTTCCAATTGCTACATCCTTCCCTGACTGCAGAGTTTCCACCGATCAAGTCTCTGGACAACCCGAAATTGCCCAACAATCTACCCCAGCAGCTCACCTCCTTCATCGGCAGGGAGAAGGATATTGCCGAAGTGAAGGCGCTGCTGGGAAAGACACGTTTGCTTACGCTGACCGGAAGTGGTGGCTGCGGCAAGACCCGGCTGGCGCTGCAAGTGGCCCCCGAGATGTTGGAGGACTACCCGGACGGCGCCTGGTTCGTGGAACTGGCTTCCGTTTCCGACCCTGCCCTCGTGCCGCAGTGTGTTGCTCAGGTCCTGGGTGTGCGTGAAGAACCGGGCAAACCTCTCGTCCAAATATTGGCGGAGGCGCTCAAGGTCAAGGGTTTGCTGCTTGTCCTGGATAACTGTGAACACCTGCTTGCTGCCTGCGCTCAACTCGTAAATACTCTCCTCCGCTCCTGTCCCGGAGTTCGTGTCCTGGCCAGCAGTCGGGAGGGATTAGGCATCTCAGGTGAAACGGTATTTCGTATCCCCCCACTCTCCCTTCCAGATCTCAAACAAACCGCGACACCGGCGAGTCTGAGCACGTATGAAGCCGTCCGGTTGTTCGTAGACCGGGCGACGGCGACCCTACCTACCTTTGCTGTGACAGATCAAAGCGCGCTTGCCCTGGCCCAACTTTGCGTACAGCTCGACGGCATCCCGCTTGCCATAGAACTTGCTGCCGCGCGAGTTCGCTCCTTGTCGGTGGAGGACATCAAAAACAGACTCGACCAACGTTTCCGTCTGCTCACCGGAGGGAGCCGGACAGCACAGCCGCGACAGCAGACGCTCAAAGCCCTCATCGACTGGAGTTATGACCTGCTGAGCGAGCAAGAGAAAATCTTTCTGGCTCGATTATCTGTATTTGCCGGAGGGTGGACACTGGCAGCCGCCGAGAAGGTCTGTTCCGGTGAGAGCATCGAGGATTGGGAAGCGCTGGATTTGCTGTCGAGTCTGGTGGACAAGAACTTGGTTCTGGCGTTGGAGAAAGACGGTTCGGTTCGCTACCGGATGCTGGAAACGGTCCGCGAATATGCGGCCGAGAAGTTGCTGGAGGCGGGACAGGAGCAGACCCTTCGAATTCGTCATGGAGATTGGTTTCTGGAGCTTTCTGAAGAGGCCGAGCCGAAACTTACAGGGGCCGAGCAGGGAATCTGGCTGAATGTTCTGGAGACAGAATATAGCAACCTCCGGGCAGTTTTGAAATGGAGCATGGATACCCCTCAGGGTAGTGAAGTAAATCTTCGACTCTGTGGGGCATTGTGGCGTTTCTGGTGGATACGTGGTTATTTGACGGAAGGACGGGATTGGTCTGAGGCTTCCCTTGCGCTAGAGTACGCCACTGGGCGGACGGCGGCGAGAGCGCGGGTATGCTACGGAGTTGGTGTACTCGCTACCATTCAAGGCAACAACGGAACAGCGAGGGATTACCTTGAGCAGAGCCTGGAAATCAGGCGAGAGATCGGAGACAGGCAGGGTATCGCCGCTTCCCTCAACAGTCTGGGAAATGTAGCCAGGGATCAGGGCGATTATGCTGCAGCGAGGACGTACTTCGAGCAGAGCCTCGAGATACGTCGGGAGATAGGAGACAGGCACGGCGTCGCAATTTCACTCCACAACCTGGGGAGTGTGACCTGGAAACAGGGCGACTATGCGGCAGCGACGGCTTGCCACGAGCAGAG
>JBDUAM010000066.1:0-7463 GCA_040004655.1 Chthonomonadales bacterium
ATTGTTCGGCCGATTCATGCGTATAACACTCTATTGTGTGGTTCTGTTTATCCTTTCGCCGCTGATTTGCGCGTCGTGGGGTAAAACGGAATCATCGACTACTGCCCGAAATGGAGAACGCAACTATGTCTATAAGACCTGTGCAGCGACTGATCAAATCTAAGCCGACCATGGAAGGCGCGGGCGTCCACCTGCATCGAGGTTTTGGGTTTGGCAACACGACTGACTTCGACCCGTTTTTACTCTTCGACGACTTTCGAGGCGATCAGGAAGCGGATTACATCGCCGGATTTCCGTGGCACCCGCATCGAGGCATCGAGACGATTACCTATGTTCTGGCTGGCACCGTTGATCACGCGGACAGCATGAAGAATCGCGGCACCATTGGCCCCGGCGACATCCAGTGGATGACGGCTGGCCGAGGGATCATCCACCAGGAGATGCCTAAGGGCGACGAGAAGGGTAGAATGCACGGGTTTCAGTTGTGGGCGAATTTGCCCGCCGCCATGAAGATGACCGCTCCTCGGTATCAAGAAGTTAAGGCGATGGAAATTCCGCACTTGATCGACGATGATGCGGTGGAAGTGCGCGTTGTTTGCGGCGACTTCTGGGGCAAGAAGGGTCCGATTGACGGCATTGCCGCCGACCCGATTTACCTGGACATCTTTGTGCCTGCCAACACGCACAAGACTTTCCCGGTGGATACCCGACGACATGCTTTCGCTTACGTGTTTGAAGGATCAGGGAAATTCTGCAACGCATCCGAGCCGCTGGCTGTTCCGACAGAAGGGGAGAACTGGTCAGATACCTCACGGCATACCGAAGCCGACAATAGGTCCCTCATTCTCTTCAGCAGTGGGGACGAAGTGAGCGTTCGAGCTGGGGAACACGGCATTCGATTCTTGCTCTGTTCAGGTAAACCCCTTCAGGAGCCGGTCGCGTGGTATGGTCCGATTGTGATGAACACGCAACAGGAGCTTCAGGAAGCCTATGCAGAACTGGATCGCGGGACGTTCTTGAAAGAGCGTTAAGGAACAATTCTGGATCGTTGATGTTAGGAGACTTGAAGGGGGCTATTGTCCCCTTCATTTCTTTTGAACCTTACGCCAAAATCTTCTCAATCACATTCCCTGCGACATCTGTCAACCGGAAGTCTCGGCCCTGAAAGCGGTAGGTCAGCTTCTTGTGATCAATGCCGAGTTGGCGCAGGATGGTTGCGTGCAGGTCGTTGACGTGGACCACATCCTCCACCGCGTTGTAGCCGAACTCATCTGTCGCGCCATAGGTCATGCCGCCCTTGATGCCGCCGCCCGCCATCCAGACCGAGAACGCCTTCATGTGGTGGTCTCGTCCATTCCCCTGCGCCATGGGTGTGCGACCAAATTCCCCGTTCCACAGTATCAGAGTGTCGTCCAGCATTCCGCGGGATTTCAGGTCAGTGAGGAGGGCGTACATGCCGCGGTCGACCTCTTTGGCCGTCCCCGCGACGTGCTCTTTGATGGCTCCATGATGGTCCCAATCTCGATGGTAGAGCTGGATGAATCGAACTCCGCGCTCCGCAAGTCGACGGGCGAGCAGGCAATTGGCCGAGAACGATCCGTCGCCGCCCTTTGTGCCATATAGGTCCAGCACGGACTTCGATTCCTTTGAGACATCCATTAATTCCGGCACAGATGTTTGCATCTTGAACGCAAGTTCGTACTGTGCGATCCGGGTAGCAATCTCGGGATCATTAACTACATTGCCTTCCATCCGGTTCAGGTCTTGAACGGCGTTGACTACGTCTTTCTGTCGCTCGCCGCTCACTCCTGCCGGTCGACTCGCGTACATTACCGGATCGCCCTGCCCTCGAAATTCAATCCCCTGGAGACTGCTCGGCAGGAATCCGCTGTGCCACTGTCGCGCGGAGATCGGCTGGGCCTGTCCGAACTTTCCGGTCGAGACCAGCACCACAAATCCTGGTAGGTCCTGGCTGTCCGAACCAAGTCCGTACGTCAGCCACGAACCCATGGAGGGTCGACCCGAAATCAGCGTGCCTGTGTTCATGTAGGTGTGCGCCGGGTCGTGATTGATGGCTTCTGTATGCATGGATCGAATGATGCACATCTCATCAGCCATGGTGCCGAGGAGAGGAAAAATCTCGGAGATCTCATTGCCGGATTGGCCGTACTTCTTAAACCCGTGCTGCGGACCAAAACACTTCAACGCCTGCCCCTGAAGCTGCGCGATCGGCTGTCCTTTGGTGAAAGACTCGGGCATCGGTTGGCCGTGCAGTTCGGTGAGCTTGGGCTTGTAATCAAACGTTTCGAGATGCGATGGTCCGCCCGCCATGTAGAGCTGAATAATCCGCTTGGCGCGTGGTGGATAGTGAAGCTGATGAATGATCCCATGTGAACTTGCAGCCTGCGCGGCTTGTCCGTCCAGCAGGTTGAAGAGTGCCGCCGTGCCGATGGTCGCACCTGTGCGGCAGAGGAAGGCGCGTCGGTTCATGAAATCTACAACGTTGTTAGATTGGTTCATCGGTCAAATCCCTTTAATCGACTTACTTATCGACGGAGTATTATAGACTATGGGCAAACGCTTCGGCGTGTTGGGCAAGTTGGGTTAATGAATTTGCTCTCAACGTCGCCAGATATTCCTTTGGTGTCTTTGGAGGGTTATTAAGTGACACTCGATGGTTTCTCATTGCGTCCAACACTCGTGCTGTATGATTCTCAAACATCACCGAAAGAAAGATGTCAGGGTGTTGGGCTGTAACGTTGTATTTATTCAGTTCCAACTCCGGAAAATCGCCCAGATTGAACGTGACGATGAATTTTGCATTTGCCTCGATGGCGGCCGGCAGCACATGGCGGTCGTCAATGTCTGGCAAATTCAAATATGAGATATGGCGCTCATAATTCGAGATGAGGCAATCTGGAGAGATCTGGTTCATAAACAGCCTTGTACGATCCAATCTGTCCAAAGTAATCTCAGGGTTATTTGCTTTTACGTTTCTAATCCACTCAGTATGAATTGCCTCCGTAAAATGTGGTCGGTATAACCCTCTGGCCGCAACTCGCATAAGCAAGTCCCTTAACGAGGGTGGATAGATAACGCAGGCATCCAGAACGGCCCTGATCAACGATAGAGGCCAAGTTTCTCCGATTCCGCTGTTAATTCATCAACAATTCGGTTACGGCGATCCATCTCTTCCTTTGAAATCGGGTCGTCCTCTTGATATCGAGCCATGATCTCCCGAGTATCCCTTAATGCTTCCAGCGCATCCAGTCGATCCACAATTGCCTGGTAACTTTGAGAATCCATGATCACGAGTTCTGCCTTACCATTTACCGTAAGGACTTCTGGCAGGCGAGTCTTCTTCAAATTTGCAATGTAGACTTTGTAATTTCTCATAAAGTCCGTTAAGGAATGTATCTGGCGCGTATCAATTCTGATCTGGTTCATGTTGTTACCTCCCACATGATATTCTATGCGAATTCTATGTTACCACGTTTGATGGAGTTTGGCAAATTACATGACGAGGTAGAACATTTACCATATCAATTCCTGGTAATCGACTCGTGTAGGTTCAGGATGATCCGCGCGACCGAAGTCCATGCGGCTAACTCCGATTTGTCCAGCTTAGGATCGGATCTGTGCTCGCCGATCTTCAACAGTGCATCCGCCGAAGCCGCGTCATTCTGATAATCGAGCCGGTGCTTCTTGTAGAGAACCAGAAGTTTCTTCATTTCGTCGGCCGATGGGTCGCGTTGTAGAGCTTTGTGGAACATGGACTGCAAGATGCCAGACGCATCCGTTTTTCTTTCCCGCAGTACCGATTCAGCTAATGTTCTCGCCGCTTCCACATATGTTGGGTCATTCAACAGGACCAACGCCTGTTGGGGTGTGTTCGAGGCCACTCGAGCGGAGGTGCACTCCTCTCGGGTCGGTGCGTCAAACGCGAGTAGACTCGGCTGCAGATATGTTCGGCACCAGTAGGTGTATAGACCACGGCGATACTGATCGGTTCCACCATCCGCCTGCCAGGTGCGCATGGGGAAGTTCAAGTAGTCCCAATAGTGCGGCGGCTGGTAGGGTTTTGCACTTGTGCCGCCAACTCGATTGTCAAGCAATCCGCAAACGGTGAGTGCATTGTCTCGAACGAATTCTGCATCGAGACGCTTACGACCCTGTCGAGCAAAGTAGTCGTTACCCGGATCGAGTCGCATGTTTTCAGCGGATGGCACAGACGATTGTCGATAAGTCGCCGAGAGTACGATCTCGCGAACAATTCGTTTAGTGTCCCAACCATGCTCCACATAATCGGCGGCAAGCCAGTCGAGGAGTTCGGGAATGCTCGGCGGCACCCCTTGCTCACCAAAGTCTTCTACACTTCGACAGATGCCGTGTCCAAATAGCAGAGCCCATAGTCGATTCACCATAACCCGGGAAGTGAGCGGATTTCTGCTCGTCGTAAGCCAGTTTGCCAGGTCGAGCCGATTTGCACGCGGCGCTTTTGTGGTCACCTGTTCCAGGAATGCCGGGACTGCGGGAGAGACGACTTCACCGGAATCATCCAGCCAGTTGCCTCGTGCGAGGACACGCATCTCTGCCGGCGCGACGGCAGTAGTCACCATCGACTTTCGTACGGATCGGTTTACGGCATCCAGATCAGCCTGAAGTCTGGCGCGTTCGGCCCGCGCATCAGCCAGAGAAGGAGCAATCGTCCGGAAGTAGGCGGATAGATCGGATTTCTGCTTTGCCGATCTCTTCGATTCTTCAATGGCAAAAATCGCTGCAATGGCATCCGGCTTCTTTAGAGTTGGTCCTGCAGTTTTCTCCCATGCAATTTGCGCAACATCAAGTTCAGGTGTCTGCGTGTTGAGCTTTGTCGTGACAACCCCAATGCCCGCCGAGAGTTTTGTGATTACCGCCGACTCCTCAGCAGTCGGGAAAGATGTGACGTCCAAACCGCCGACAGCCGTCTGTTTCACGTCGGCAAAGAACGCAGCCATGCTGTAGAAATCGACGGTGGAGAACGGATCATACTTGTGATCGTGGCACTGGCAGCAGCCCATGGTCGAGCCCATCCAGACGGCGGAGACGTTGCGAACCCGGTCGGCGGCATACTTTGCCATGTACTCTTTTGCCTGAGATCCGCCTTCTTCCGTGGTCATCAACAATTTGTTGTAGCCGCTTGCAATTCGCTGATCCTGGGTCGGGGTTGGGAGCAGGTCGCC
This sequence comes from Chthonomonadales bacterium, assembly GCA_040004655.1. Lineage (GTDB taxonomy): Bacteria > Armatimonadota > Chthonomonadetes > Chthonomonadales > CAJBBX01 > JBDUAM01. Next base: position 5,223 of record JBDUAM010000066.1, read on the forward strand.
GGCGAGTTGTTCCCTCGTGAACTGATCAAACGGCATATTACTGTTGAACGCGTTGATCACATAGTCGCGATAAGGGGAGATCTCCTGATTCTGGTCGCCGTGATACCCGCGAGTGTCGGCATATCGAACGAGATCGAGCCAGTAGACCGCCAGTCGCTCCCCAAAGTGCGGCGACGCCAGCAGCCTATCTACAACTTTCTCATAAGCGTATGGCGACCGATCTCGTACGAAGTTCAGCACTTCCTCAAAGGTTGGCGGCAGGCCGGTCAGGTCAAACGATAGTCGACGAATAAGCGTTCGGCGATCCGTTTCGGGAGACGGATGCAGCTTTGCCGGAGCAAGTCTGGCCAGAATAAATCTGTCGACTGGCGTTTTCGCCCAAGTTCCCGAAACTACAGGAGGAGTGGGTTTGTGGAGCGGAGCGTATGCCCAGTGCTGCTCCCACTTTGCGCCTTCTTTGATCCACTGGCCGATCAGTTCAATTTGTTTAGCCGTTGGTCTACGAGCAAACGTGACCGGAGGCATCTGTCCGGGACCAGTTTGCTTCATGCGCGTGTATAACGAACTCTTCTCAGGGAAATGCGCGACAATCGTGCGTCGAGCGCCTTCCTCGGTATCGAGGCGGAGGTTGGCTTTGCGCTCCTTCGCATCCGGGCCATGGCATGCCGAGCAGATGTTCGAGAGTACCGGTCGAACGTCGCGTTGGAAGTTGACGGTCGGCGTGGCAGGCTTTGCCGACTGGGCGGTGCCCACACTGGCAGCAATCGCCAGCAGGCCGACAGGGGCAATCGACGCAAAGGAGAGCGCTAAGAAATGATTTCTAAAGGAGCTATTCAACTGGATTCAGCCTCCGTCAACGCCGAAATGGAATTCTGGTACATAATTGGACAATTGAAATCTGCCACCGATACAGCTTTCGTCAGACTGTTGGAAGATGGTTCGATGGCGACCGGGAATTGTCCTTTGCAATGGGTCAAATGACCTTTAACTGGAGGGTGTCCGCCGATGCATATTCTGTTTATCATGTTCCTTTTGAGCACCATTTTCTCAATTTCTGACGCGCAAACTCGACTTCAAAACACTGCTCCTCTGGATATGCAGGGCGATATCGGTATGCAGATGGTCGCTGGGATTGGCGATTATCTGCAGAAACTCACGAGTGAAATCGCGGCAAAACGGTCGGCGGATTGGAAGAAGCTGGCGGCTAATCCAGCAAATTGGAAACAGGCGGTTGTCGCGAAGCGGGAGAAGCTTGAAGAATTGCTGGGTATGGTCGACCCTTTGGCGAAGCCCGAAATGCATTTTGATTCCTGGCTGTCGGCCAACGGTAGACCAGACACAGTATGCGCGATGGGAGTTGGTTATACCGTACACTCCGTGCGATGGAATGTGACAGATGGATTAACTGGTTGCGGCTTGCTGTTGTTACCCGCAAAAAGGCCGGTGGGAATTGTTATTGCGCTACCCGATTGCGACTGGAGCCCGGAAGAATATTGCGGATTATCACCCGGCGTGAATCCAAATCAACACTTGCCACGGATATTGGCCCAGAACGGATTTGTAGTCCTCGTGCCGCGCCTGATCGATCGCAAGGACAATTTCTCCGGCATCCCTGGAGTGCGGATGACCAATCAGCCACATCGCGAGTTTGTCTACCGCGCGGCCTTTTTGATGGGTCGAACGATTATTGCATACGAGTGTTCCAAGGTTCTCACGGCAATCGACTGGCTAAAACAGAACTATCCTGGGCTGAAAATCGGCGTATCAGGTTGTGGTGAGGGTGGACTCGTTGCACTCTACTCCTCTGCACTGGATACTCGCATAAATTCGACCCTGGTGTCTGGATATATTCAGCCCCGCGAGTCCTTGTGGCAAGAGCCTATCTATCGAAATGTCTTTGGCCTGTTGAATGAATTTGGCGATGCAGAACTGTTGTCCATGATCGGGCCGAGAAGAGTTGTTGTTGAAGCGGGTGGATATCCGGAAATTGCTGGTCCACCTGCTCCCCACGACGGCCGCAGTGGGGCAGCGCCCGGGGCGCTTTCTCGTCCCAATCCTGAAAGTTTAGTTGCAGAAGTCGAGAGGGGCCGAAGACTTGCGAGCAGCAATGGTGGAGACGTTATCTTTGTAACCGATGGAGATGGACCAAACAGCTTACGGGCAGTAAGCGCATTTGCCTCTGCGATTGACGACCAGGACCCCATGGCGCCCCGGCGAATGAAGATTTTCGCAGAGAACCTG
>JBDUAM010000501.1:0-7457 GCA_040004655.1 Chthonomonadales bacterium
AGAAAGAAGATTGGTATGGTTCGGTCATTCGAGATTATCGCGCGGGATGTAAGTGGCCGCGCGACCCGAGTCGCCATCAACGGCGAAGAGGGATCGCTGGAGATGCGTGCAGCCGAATTCCGTGCTCTGGTCGGCTATGACAAACTCCTGAGCACCCTGATGAAAGTCACGAGCAGTGAAGAGACCATCAAGATTGAGGGCAGGGGTTACGGCCACGGCCACGGGATGTGTCAATCCGGCGCAATGGGCATGGCCGCGCCTCCCTACAATCACAAGTACAAAGAGATCTTGCTGCACTATTTTCCGGGGGCTGAGGTAAAAGAGCTCAAGTAAGGCTTCTGGGATGTAGACAACGCCGCCCGCATCGAGACCTACGTCATCAAGGCGCCGCGGGGTTCGCGCACCATCGCTATCAACGGTGCGGCTGCCAAGCTGGTGGAGGTCGGCCACAAGTTGATCATCGCGGCGTTCTGCCTGACCGACGAGCCGATCACACCACAGGTGGTGGTGGTTACGCGTGAGAATTTGATTGATGAAGACTGGGGCCCGGCGAGGTAGGGTTTACTGCCCTTTTGTCATAGCAGCTTTAATGCCTGCAATTTGTGATGGACTACAACTGAATTCGCGAGCTAATTCGTGGATATCCACCTTGCCGGTGGATATCTGTTTTCTAATCAGCAATTTCTCTCCGTCATGCAACTCACGACTCTTCTTTACAGGATATGCCATTTTAGTCCTCCACGATTTTAGAAATGCTTAAGTAGCGATATGCGCCATGTGCAAATCATTGTTGTGGGTAGCAGGGCGCGGGCTTTCCAGGATTGAAACAGGATTAACAGGCAATTGCTGCGGGCGAGGGACATCCAATCCATGTTCCAATGACGCCGCGATATAGTCATGGCGTGCGTCTGCCAACGACTTCACTGCCTCCTGCCAGGTCGCTCCTTGCGCCATACAGCCATCAAGCTCATCATTGTATGCCACAAAGCAGACTACGTCTCCACATGTGTCCATTTCGACATGAGTTTTGTATGGCAATGATGCTATCTCCATCACTCTGTTTTCTTCGATTACCATGGTTAATCGTCCTTCTGACTTTCCAATTCCAAATCCTTCAACTTGTCAATTGTTTTTACGGCTTGTACTCCATATCCGTTTGCAAGGATTGTGTGGCGAGGAATTGTTGCCCTCAAACCAGTCTTGTAGTGGATATATATTGTGTGGTTAGTTCTTTCGTCCTTTATGAAGCCAAATCCTTCATACAATCTTTGAAAATCGATTGGCTTCCAGCCTGTCTTAGACTGTCGCATTTTGGCAAGTAACTTATCCGCATCCTTCATGCCAATTAACTTTGAACCGACTGAAAGACGGGTTGAACTAGAAACGATATAGTCTTGAGATTAACGTGATCTACATCAATCTTAATTTCGTAGTCTCCAAATTTTGGAAACAAAAGATCCTGAATGGTTAGGACAAGATTAACTGGCGGCCTAATCCCAATCTCTGCGGTGGCAACAACAATTTGAGATGTCATTTCAGAAATAATTGAACGCCCATCTGCATCGTTAATTTGTATTCGAAGCAATTTTGTCGTGCCTTTTTCATCCTCGTCAGGCCGCAACACGAGCGCAACCGAAAACTGTTTTAGGACTATCGGCGTAAATGGCGCCAAAAGCGCATCAAATATTCCCAGAATATTCATTTTGCCCATATCGCTTACATTAGCGCTATCTGCAATCGCCGCAACAATTAATTCCAATTTAATCTCCTCACCAATTATATCCTGAAGGCGAGCCAATCGGTATTGATCGAATAACAATTCAAGATTGAAGATTTGCTTTGATCTCTCGACAGCTAATAATTCGTAACGTCGAGGAGAAATTGCGAGGAAATCTCAATGTTGACCCATCGCCCATGCTTCGAGCCGCCTACAGCAGGCGACGAATGACTAACCCACCAACCCGACCACCTCATCCAGAATGATCTCCGCGACCTTACGTTTAGATTGCGTTGGATAGACACGCTTCTCGCCATCCGGGAAGAGGAGGGTGACGGCGTTGGTGTCTGTGCCGAAGCCGGAGCCGGGGGCGGTTACGTCGTTCAGCACGATGAAATTCAGGTTCTTGGCTTTCAGCTTCTGCAGGGCGTACTCTTCCAGGTTCTCCGTCTCGGCGGCAAACCCGATGATGACCTTGCCTTCTGCGAGTGGCGCAATCGACTTCAAAATGTCTGGTGCAGGATTTAGCTGCAGGGTCACGCCGTCTGTGCCACTCTTCTTGATCTTCTGCTCGGCGGGAATGGGTTCGAAGTCGGCAGGGGCTGCGGCGGAGATGAAAACTTGGGCAGGACCAATTGCTTGCTCAACCGCTTTCAGCATCTCGGCGATTGTTTCGACAGGAATGATCTCGATCCCGGTCGGCGGGTCGACTTCTGTGTGACCCTTCACGAGCGTGACTATTGCACCGCGATCTCGAGCGGCTTCGGCGAGGGCGAATCCCATCTTGCCAGAAGAGCGGTTGGAGATAAACCGAACCGGGTCAATGGGTTCGCGCGTGGCGCCGACGGAGATGAGAATGGGAACGCCAGCCAGATCGAGGCGCGGATAGAGCAACCGATTCACGGCCTCCATAATGTCGTCGGTGGTGGCGAGTCGACCCTGGCCCTCGGTGCCGCAAGCGAGGTGACCGGGTGCGGGCTCCACGAAGTGAACACCTCGCTGTTTGAGCGTGCGCACGCTCTCCTGCGTCGCTTCCTGATCCCACATGGCGCTGTTCATGGCGGGAGCGATGAGCACGGGTGAGGTCGCCGCGAGAAGCATGGTGCTTACCACATCATCCGCAATTCCCTGCGTGAAACGTGCGATGAGGTTGGCGGTGGCGGGAGCGGCGAGCACGAGGTCGACATTCTGCGGGAGGTGAATGTGGGACATTTTGCCTTCAAACGGCTCATCGAAGACGCTGGTGAGGGTAGGCAATCCGGTGATGCCTGTGAAGGTGGCCGCGCCGATGAACTGGGCGGCCGAATCCGTCAGGGCGGTGTAGACTTTCACGCCCGATTGCACCAGTTTGCTCGCGATATCGGCAGCCTTGTAGGCCGCGATGCTGCCGCTTACCAGCAGCAAAACACTCTTCTCACCACTCTGCATGGTTCCACAAATCCCTGTTTGCGCCAAATTCGGCGGTATGCTATTGGATACGCGGACCCCTACCAAAAAGGTCCGGTTAAGGCATTACATGAGTTCCAGCCCAGACCAATCGGCGTTTATTGAGCTTGATCGACACGCGTGGTCGGCCTTACGCGAGTCGACTCCGCTCACCCTCACCGAGGCCGACCTGATGGCCATTCGCAGTATCAACGAATCGGTTTCGCTGCGCGAGGTCACCGAGATCTACCTGCCGCTCTCCCGCCTCATCAACCTGCACGTCTCTGCCCTGCAGAACCTGCGGCACGTCACCGACACCTTTTTGAAACAGCCGCCTCCGCAATCGCCATTCATCATCGGGCTGGGTGGCAGCGTGGCGGTCGGCAAGAGCCTCACGGCCCGCATCATGAAGGCGCTGCTCTCTCATTGGCCCGAGCATCCGAAGGTCGAAATTGTCACCACGGACGGCTTTTTGCTGCCGAACGCGATGCTGCAGGAGCGCGACCTGATGAATCGCAAGGGATTCCCGGAGAGCTACAATCTGGGTCACCTGCTGCGATTTGTGCGCGAGGTGAAGTTTGGCTCCCCGCGGGTGACCGCGCCCGTCTACTCACACCTTATTTATGATATCGTACCCGATGCTGAAAAGGTGATTGAGCGGCCCGACATCCTTATTCTGGAGGGATTAAACGTGCTGCAGCGCAAGTCAGAGTACTCTCCGTCTGGCACGTTTGTCTCGGATTACTTCGACTTCTCGGTCTATGTGGACGCCTCAGAGGAGAACATCGAGGAGTGGTATGTGCATCGATTCATGCTTTTGCGGGAGTCGGCGTTCCGTGATGAGAACTCCTATTTCCACCACTATACCGAGCTCACTGACGCTCAAGCCGACGCCGAAGCGAGGCGCATCTGGCGGGAGATCAACCTGGTCAACCTTCGTGAGAATATCCTCCCCACCCGGGAGCGCGCCAGCGTCATTATTGGCAAGGGAGCGCTGCACGATGTGGACAAGGTTCTGCTGAAGCGGAGATAATCGCCTGCCTGTTTGGCCTCTTACACTCGAAACGGCCTCTCTGCTGGTAGAATCATTGGCATACTTTGCCCTTATTCTCTACTAAAAGGTCGAACCAAAATATGCGACTCGTCCAACCTCGATTTCACCGATTTGCCCTTCCAATTGCCCTTCTCACCTGTATCGCTATTGCTGGCTGTGGTCCCAAAGGCGGCAGCAATGGAGGTGGCACTGCCGGCGGCGGGAATGTCTTCCGATACGCTCTGCAGACACCTCCGACCAACCTCGATCCTGCGCTTGTGGAAGATGGCGACACGATTGATCTCCTTCAACAGGTCTTTGAGGGCCTCGTGATGTGGAACGAGAAGGCCGAGATCGTACCGAACATTGCCGAAAAGATCGACATCAGCGAAGATGGCAAAGTCTACACCTTTCATCTGCACGACAACGTGAAGTTTCACAATGGTCGACTTGCCACCGCCGACGACTTTGTATATTCCATCACCCGATGCCTGTTGCCAGAGACGAAGTCCGCGGTCTCCATGACCTACTTGAACGATATCCTCGGTGCAAAAGACGTTGCGGACGGTAAGGCCAAGACCCTTGCAGGCATCAAAGCCATCGATGCCAAGACCCTTCAGATTACGCTTGACCATCGTCGACCCTACTTCCTGGGCAAGCTCACCTTCCCGACTTCGTATCTGGTCTGCAAAGAAGTCATCGACCAGAATGGCGGCAAATTCAACGAAAAGACGATGATCGGCACTGGGCCGTTCAAGCTCGAGTCGTATCAGAGCGGATCCATGGTAAAACTCGCGGCAAATAAGGAATATCACGGTCAGAAACCGTTGCTCGATGGCATTGAGCGACAGGTTATGACCGATTCGTTCACGCGGCAAACTGCCTACGAGAGCGGCGGAACCGACTATACGGATGTTCAGCGCGCCGATGTTGAACGCGTAAAGAATGATCCGGTTCTTGGCAAAGAGATGAAGACGTTCGCAAGGGCAAACACTTGGTACCTCGCACTGAATCAACTCGCGTTTGAACCCTTCAAAAAGCGTGAAGTCAGACAGGCATTTGCCTACGCTATCAACAAAGATGAGATCGTTCGCCTGGTCTATAAGGGTACTTCGACCAAAGCGACCGGCATCATCCCGCCGGGCATTCCTGGTCACGATGACGCGTTTCCCGGCCTGCCGTATGATCCCAAGAAGGCGCAGGAACTCCTCGCCAAAGCCGGCTACCCGGGCGGAAAGGGCTTCCCAAAGCTCACCATCACCTATCGACAGGGCTACCAGTATGCTGCGGACGGTGTTCAGCGTATGCGCAGCGACCTGAAACAGAACCTCGGGATTGAAGTCGAGACGAAAGAATCAGACTGGGCCAAAATGCTGGATGATCGAAAGAAGGGTGTGCTTCAGTGCTTCCACATTCGCTGGGCCGCCGACTACCTTGACGCGCAGGACTTCCTCTCTGTCATGCTACGAACCGGAGTGGAAGAGAACAAGATCGGCTACAGCAACCCGGAATTTGACAGAATCTGCGATCAGGCGGACATTGAAAAAGATCCGGCCAAGCGTATCGAGCTCTACAAGCAGGCCGAGAAGATAGTAGTAGAAGACGCCCCGTGGGTTGTACTCTTTCATCTCCCGGACGTAGAAGTCCACAAACCCTACGTTAAGGGTCTGCGCGACAGCTTGATGGGCCACCTGCCGCATACCACGGTCACGGTGACACGATAGATGCGAGCGAGTAATAGTTTGCGCCTGATAGTTCTCATTCTCGCCGCAGCAACGTTGCTCGCTGGTATTACTGGTTGTGGCCCAAAAGGGTCCTCGGGTGGTGGAAGTGGAAAGACGGAGAATGTCCTCCGCTACGCCATTCGGCTCGATCCGCCATCACTTGATCCAGCTATTCTGCAGGACGTCTACACCTCCGAGCTGGTGCAGAACGTCTACGAGGGCCTCACGACCATCGATGAGAACAACAAACCCGTCCCCTGCCTTGCGGAGAAGTGGGATATCAGCCCGAATGGCATGACCTACACCTTTCACCTGAGGCAGGGCGTCAAGTTCACCAATGGCGATCCCTTTACTGCGGAAGACGTGAAGTACAGCCTGGAGCGTGTGCTGCTGCCAGAGACCAAATCGCCGACGGGTCCCAACTACCTTGCGGGCGTAGTCGGGGTGAAGGAGATGGTCGCAGGGACCTCCAAAACGCTCTCGGGCCTCAAAGTCATCGACCCGAGCACGGTCAGCATCACGCTTGACAAGCCGCGCGCCTACTTCCTCAGCATGATCGCCTATCCGTCCAATTTCATCCTCAGCAAAAAGACTCTGCAATCCGCGCACGGTCCGTTCACGAAGGATCAGGCGATCGGAACGGGACTCTTCAAAGTGGAAAAGTTTGATCAGGGATCGTTGGTCGTTTTGACCGCGAATACCAGTTACTGGGGCGGTCGACCCAAGCTCGACAGGATTGAGCGACCAGTCGTTATCAACTTCCAGACGACCCATGCAAAATATGAAGCGGATGAGACCGACGTCTGCGAAACGAACACCACGGACTATAAAGCCGACAGCCAGGACTCGCGATTTAAGACACAGACTCAGGTGATTCCGCAGGCCAATACGTGGTACATCGCGTTCCACCCGAAACTTGAGCCGAAGTTTGCCGACGTCCGAGTTCGGCGCGCCTTTGCCATGGCAATCAATCGCGACGAGCTTACTCGCATCGCAACCAACGGAGTCTATCCGAGGGCCGATGGTTTTCTACCACCGGGAATGCCTGGCTTTACCACTGGTCTTAATAAGATCCCTTACGACCCCGAAGCCGCCAAAAAGCTCTTTGCCGAAGCCGGATTTCCTGGCGGCGCGGGCTTTCCAAAGCTGAAGTGCGTTTATGCGCAGGGCACAATAGAGAGCGCTGCGGCAGTCCAGCGAATTCGCAGCGACCTGAAGACCAATCTTGATGTTGAATTAGAGACGCAAGAGCGTGAATCGGGCATCTTTTTCAAAGAGACGGGCGATAAAGAACTTATCCCCTTCTTCTTCACCGGCTGGGTCGCGGATTATATTGATCCGCAGGACTTCCTCAGCACCATGCTTCGAACCGGATCCGCTCTCAACCATGTGGCCTACAGTAATACAAAGTTCGATGCTCTCTGTGATGAAGCTGACAGCACGACCGACATGGATAAACGCGTGAAACTCTACCAGCAGGCAGACCAGATTTGCGTAGACGATGTCGCGTTTCTGCCGATCATGTATGGCTCCCAGCCCATTCTCATCAAACCGAGGG
>JBDUAM010000480.1:0-7409 GCA_040004655.1 Chthonomonadales bacterium
TGCTTCTTTATGCCAGGCTTATTGATTTTGCCCTGAATTCACAAAGTGAAGGCCGAGTTCTCGGCCAATGGATTGCGCGGTCTCCTGATCGGTGACCAATTCGTTGATGACACCCATTCGGATTGCTGCCGTCAAGATGGGAGCTTTCCATGGGCCAACGGCAACCACCACCACACCCAGGCCCTTTGGATTGACCCCTCGAGCACGTTGAGCCACTCGCAGAAAGTCGTCTGGCGAAGCGCCGACAATGAGATCGTTCAAGGTCTTTACGAGTTCTCTGCCCTCCGCGACTTTTGCCGTTTCAGATGGTACAGTCAGCGATGCCACCAGATGGAGCGCAATGTCTCCTAGAACCCCTGCACGATGCAAAACGGGGATATCGTCCTCGGTGATGAGGTTGGGGCGATAGAGGGGCAGTGTGCGGACATCGAGCGACGTTAATCCAGTGAGAATGGTATCGACCTGATCTATCAGGCCGGATTGTGTGTCGTCGCCAAAGATTCGGCGATAGGAGGTGTCATTCTGGATGAAATCCCGAATGGCCAGCAGACCGGCTCGATCTTTGTGAAATCGACGGGGGATATAGGCGGGTGTACTTAGCCGTGGAGCGCGCGGTGCGCCGAATGCAGTGGCCGCCGCCTGTGCAAGCCTATTGCTACTGCACTCGATGGCCTCTTCAAAATGGGGGTCGGTTTCATCCAGGCTGAGATTGCCTACCATCGGCAGGAATTGAAGTTCAGGATTTGGCGCGGTGGGTTGAAGATTTGTAATACACTGCCGAACGGACCAGCCCCAGTTAATTCCCACGACGTGCGGACCGGTCGCCAGAAACTCAGAAAGTCGATGTGCCGCGAATTTGCTGGCACGCAGGAGGCTGGCGGCGTTTGAGTCGCGGGTTGGATCTTCGGGTGGGCGAATAGCCGTTGGCAAGACGGTGATCTTTGAGAGCAGATTGCTGCCGAATGCTTCCTGCAGGTCGGCCTCGATGTTGGCGCATGTCATATGGCTCTGGAGCTCGTTCCAGAGGTGAGCAGGAGGGTCAAACTGCGGTCGATCACGAAGCCAACCTGCCTGCCGAACCTCGTCGAGGCGTCTGGTAATGGTGGCGGGGCTCTTACCAAGTTGATCTGCGATGCTCTTTAGAGGCATCTCAAGAACGCAGTGGTAATACGCGACCTGCAACGCTTCTCGGAGGAACGGGCTCTCTTCGGGGTTTTCCAATTTTGAGGACCGTCTGGGGGACATCTTTGTCGCACTCCGTAACATTACTTGCGCTCGGAGATCACATTATGAAAGTGATTTCACGATCATGATACACCTTTCAGATGTCCCTGTCAACTACTTATGCGAACAATCACGCTGAACTATTTGGCGGTCAGACCACCGTCTATCGTCATAACGGAACCCGTTACGAATTCGCTATCATCCGATGCCAGGTAGATGGCCATTCGGGCGATCTCATCCGGTCGACCCATTCGACCCATCGGCTGGCGAGCATTAAGTTTAGCTTTGGTCTCTTCAATCTCATTGGCATGAAATTTCTTTAAATAGCCTTCAACAAACGGACTGTAAACCGTGCCCGGGCAGATGCAGTTACAACGAATTCCGCGAGTAACGTAATCCATGGCAAGCTGTCGGCTAATCGCGATGACGGCGCCTTTGGTCGCGCTGTAAGCAAACCTGCGCTCAATGGCAACGAGACCAGCCACTGATCCGATGTTGATTATATTCCCTTTGCCCTGTTCCAGCATCTGCGGAATGATGGCCTTGCAGCAATGATAAACTCCAGATACGTTTACGGACATGAGTCGTTCAAAGTCGACTTCAGAAGTCTCTTCCACGTTGCCCACCAGGCCGATTCCAGCATTGTTTACCAGTATGTCAATTCGATGGAAGCAATCCAGAGCAACCTTCACAGCTGAAGTCACAGAGGCCGAATCAGCGACATCTACCTGAACGGCAATAGCCTTCTGGCCGATTTCTGCTGCCACCGACTTTGCAGCTTCAAGGCTCAAATCTGCGACAACAACCGACGCGCCCTGTTGCGCAAAAAGAACTGCCGTTTCGCGCCCAATGCCTGAGCCGCCGCCGGTGATGAAGGCTACCTTGCCAGAAAGTTCGTACATTGTTGATCTCCAGAAAGCTTATTCGGGCAGATTATACCGCACGAGGTTTATGAGGCTCTACCCAAAACAGACAACTATTTCGGGCAGATGAATAGGAACGGGCAACGCGAACAGTTGCGATCCGATGGCTGGGCTGCAAACTTCCCTGCACGGACAGTTTTTAGTGCGTTCTCATACTTTTTAATTCGTTTTGGCTCCCAACGCTTGTCGTCCGGTGCTTCTATTTCAACATTGTTCAGGGGATAATGAACGCTGATATCAATTGGCGTTTCTGGTCCCAACGTTTCCCGAACGGCACGACGGAAGAGTGCGAGTCGAGGGCTGTTCTTGTCGTCTGTTTTTGCTTTCGAAAACTTGACTTGTTCTAGGGTTACACTGCCGGTGGCATCCACGACGGCTCCGCCGGAAGAGAGCCGGACTTCTCCAGATGGCAATTCCAGTTTGAGGGACGGCAAGTTCCGGCTTCCCACTGTGAGGTTTCCCATGTTACTCAAGATGGCTTCGCGGGATCGCAGTTTTAGCAGGTTCAGATGAGCGGAATCGGGCACGTTTCGGCCAGCCCAGCATTCTGCTAGTCGCTGGTTGACAAACTCCACATTGGGGGCAGAGCCGAGTCGCATTTCGTCGATAATCCAGGTCTGCATTTCGTTCACGACACCGTGCATGGCGAGATAGGCGGGTTCCTCAATTGTGGGATTTGGGAGTTTTAGAATCGATTCGAATTCAAATTTCTTTGGGCATGTCCAGATGGTTTCAAGCTCTCGGGCCGTGTAACTGATCTTCACGGTCGATACAATTTGGGCAGGCTCGTGACCTCGTGCCTCCGATGTTGAGACTTGCATACTTGTTTCCGGTGGCAAGAGCGGCGCGATCAATTCGAGGTAGCGGGACGGCTTGGCTGCCCTTGTACTGGTGTTCAGATAGCGCGAGAGTATTAGTTGGTCGCGGGCTCGCGATAGGGCGACGAAGAAGATACGCTCTTCCTCATTGGCATCTGGTTCGGCATCGGAATCATCCTCAAGTAAGTCTGACGACTTTGACGAACCACGATTGGATGGAAAGACACCCTCGACCAGGCTCGGCAGGATGACAACCGGGAATTCCAGCCCCTTGGCCTTGTGTACAGTCAGGACGTGAACGCCATTCTTTGGCGCGCTGGTTAGCCGGGACGTATCCCCGCCAGCCACTGCTGTGCGCACCATCTGGAGAAATCGGGCTAGATCGACTGGTTCAGTCGCACCGGGCGTCTCTTCAATCTCTCTCGCAAAATCAAACAGAGCATAAATGGCGGCTCGTTTGAGTTGACCAGTTTCCGATTCGTCGCCGAGAATGGTGGTCAAGCTCTCTACGTTTGCCGTCAGCCAATGATAGAGAAATTCGGTGGGGCATGTGTAAGGCTCGAGATTATGGAGATGTTCCGAGAGCGCTGAAAGGTTTTCATCTTTCGACAATGCGAGTTGCTGCAGAACGGAATTTCCATTCTCTACCGCGGCGTTCATTAGCGCAAGAATTGTCTCTGGGTCCGTTTTGAAAGGCTCAGATTGTGCCGTATGCCAGAGGCCGGGACCGTTTCTCTCAGCAAGTATGGAAACCTCGGAGAGGATCTCCAATGTGGTCGGGTGATCTAAAAGCGGTTGGTCCCGCTGGACGGGGATGCCAGCTTCTTGAAGGGATGCAGCAATTTTGTCGGCCGGGCGGTTGCTTCTAAATAGGACAGCAATGTCGGAATAAGTTCGTCCATTGGAGATTAACTGATGGATGTTTGAGGCAATTGCCTGAAACTCATCCACTTGATTCTCGGCGACCAGATATTGAATGGCGTCTTGAGAGTGACCACGATGAGCTGTCCAGTTAGGGCGAGACGCCTTAGACAAGACTGCCGTGAAGAGATCGACAATTGGCTGGGTCGAACGGTAATTCACGTCTAACAGCAAACGGACAGCGCCGGGGAAGTCGGTCTCAAATCCGATCAAGTTGGTAGGGCTGGCGCCTCTGAACTGGTAGATTGCCTGCCGCAGATCGCCTACAGCCCAAAGCCCGAGACCGTCACCGGCGACAAGGCGCACAAGTTCGGCTGTCGCGCGATTAATGTCCTGATATTCGTCGACGAGAAGGTGGGTGTATTCCGATTGAATTTGGCAACAGATGTCTGGATTTCCCCGCATCAACTCCACGGCCTGTTGAATTAGATCACCAAAGTCAACGCACTCATTCTCTCGCAAAATGAGTTGCCACTCTGCGTAGACCCTTGCAATTTCAATTCGCGCCTCGTTCGCTGCCGCCTGCTTCTCATCCGCGGTTGGCTCGGAGGCTTTGCGCTGTGCAATGGTCATAGCCTCGGCTGGAGAGATCAGTTCATCTTTGTAGCGACTGATAGCCGAAAGAAAAGTTCGAACGGGGTAGGCTGGATCGTGCAGATACTCGTGGGTGATCAATTCAAACCGATGAATGTGCCGACTCATCAGGTCTACAGATTGCAAGGGAGTAATCAGTTTGGGATTTGGCGGCAGGCCTTTGCCCTGTCCAAACCTGCGTAATAAGTCCAGTGCAAAGGCGTGAAGCGTGCCAATCCAGATCGTCGACACCTGAGCGCCATGAGCCGAGGTGAGTCGATGCAACATTTCGGCGGCGGCCTTCTGTGAGAAGGTGAGCGCAAGAATGTTGGACGGATTTACACCGCTTTCGATCAGATGTGAAACACGTCCGACCAGCGTACTTGTCTTGCCGGTGCCTGGTCCAGCTTCAACCAGAACGGGCCCAGAGCTGACTTCGGCTGCATTGCGCTGGCTCTCGTCCAGAGGATGCCTCGCTCCAGACGGTTCCAAATCTGGAGTAGCTACGTCAGGTCTAATCCGAAGAGATTCAATAATCTGCTTTCGGACGATGTGCGGAGAAAGTCCGGTTTCTGCAGCGATCTCTTCCGGAGTTGCACCATCAATCAGCTTTTGGCGGACCAATCGCACAGGCAGCAAAAACTCGGACGCAAATACGTTGGCCTCCGACTCGCGTCGCTGCATCGGGCTGTAGCCGATTAGCTGAACATCCATCGGACTGCTCAGGTTTTCGTCGGTGAACGACTCATCGCTGCATCCGCCACTATCCACGTGCAGAAACCAATGTCCGAGTTCATGAGCAATGGTGAAGTTTCGAGCGGACTCTCCAAGTGTCTTCTGAAGAAGAATAGCGGTCGTTTCCCGATCCAGAAGGGCCATAGAACCAGAGAGTAAGGGATCATTTGGAGCCAACGAGAAGCAGGTTAGCCCTTCTGCCTCGCAGGTTACGCGGACGAGTTCCCTGGCCGAGGCGAGAGTATCGTCGGCGCACGTAGCTTGACGCCGCTCATTAGCAATCTGCCGGATTCGCTCTAAATCTGCCAAAGTCTACTCCCCGGATTTTCGGGAGGCTTCGATCCAATAGGCCTTCTGCTCTGGCGACATATCTTCTGAAGCGGTTATCGCCTCTTCAAACGATTGTTGTGCCTTAACAGCAGGCGCTGTCTGAGATCGGTAATTTGCATTCGCGGCCAACCTCGGCTGCGCAGACAGAAATCGTTCAATTGCCGCAGGTGTTGAGTCGATCACATCTGCAATGGCTGACTTCAGTTCGCCAGGAATTCCTGTAGGTTCGATGAGTCGACGTTCGAGTCGCTGAAGCATCAAGATGCCGATCTTTAGTTTCTCCGCGAGTGAGGCGGGTGTAAGACCGACACGCTTAGCAGCAGAGATCAAGGAGTCGAGTGGGGCGGTTTCTGGTGCAGATTGCATCCTTGACTGCACGGCGGCTGCACGAGATAGGAACATACGGTCCCACTTTGTTGCTTGCTCCTCTACAAGATCAGGACCAGAAGTCTCAAATCTATACTGAGCATATGCGATGATCTCGGTGGCCGATTCGGGAAACTCTTTGGACCACTTATCCAGGTCGATGGTCTCGCCGGCATCGTATGCGGCTGAGAGTTTGGCCAGGTTGTTTTCTACTTCGTTTTGCAAGGTTAATCTTCTCCGATGAGAAGGGCGCGCAGATGATCCTCCGCGCGTCTCAAGTAATTTCGTATGGTTCGTGTGGTGACGTTCATTAGCTCGGCTATCTTTTCCTCACTCCACTTTTCAATGCGATAGAGGAAAATGACCTGCGCCTCTTTTTCAGGCAGATTTGCCAGGGCCGATCTTATGGCAGCTCGCTCAAAAGGCATGGTGGCGGATTTATCGGGAATGGCGGCCCACTGATCTGATTCTGAAAAGTCCTCGGTTGGTGCAGGCATTCCGTTTTCGGCATCGCGAACACGTCTGTATCGTCGCAGAACATCCAGAATCGCTTTGTCCATGCAAACCCAGAATCGGATTTCCCAGAACTCATGTTTTGCATCTACGCTAAGCCACTCCGAATAGAGGCGGGTGATTAGTTCGTCCGAGAGATCTTCCACGTTATCTTTGTTTGGAACCGTGCTGTACAGCTTCTTTGTGATAGACCGGGTCGACCGCTGCACAATCGCTTCAATGACTCGCCAGGCGGAAGCATTATCAGTGAGGCATACAAAGTGGCGCACAAAGTAGACCATGGCCTCAAGCGACGGTGCGTTTTCATCCCGGTAGTCGGTGTTGGAAACATATCGCCAGAATTCTCGGTCTTCCAATTGTAGGAGTCGTGTAACATGATCGACCGTCTTTGGCTCGCGAGAGTAGTCCCTATTCAGTTGTCGTAACGTCGCTAATTGTGGTTTCAAGAGCAGAAAGTCTCACCTCTCCAACAATAGACTGGAACGAGCAGATGCAATCCGGAAAAATATTTTGGAGAAAATTTTCCTATTGGAAAAAGTGGCATTCAGTAGTCACTTAACCAGTAATTTTCGTATAGGAGACTATACACCGGTTGTTGGTGAATACCCTGCTCCTGATGGCTCTGAAATAGAGCTATCGGGTGAATGAGGAGAGTACCATGATCGCAGTTTTGGCCCGAGAGAGCGAAGTTGAAGTTGGCAGTGGGACGGATACGGTGGATGTTGAAGAGCCGACCATCGGATCCATCTGGCAGGAGTTGATGGTGAATATGGAAGCTGCGAAAAAAGGACTCCGAGAAGGATCCATGGAGGCATCCGAACTTCGCGCCATGCGAGCCTGGGAGATATACATCACCAATCGACAGATATTGGATGTGTACGCAGGTCGCAATTTGCGGGCGACCCTCGACTCCCTTGCCGAGGAATGCAGTATCGATGTTGCTGGTCTCATGGGATGGTTTATGACCGGAACCTACTCGATGACCGCATAGGAGTACGTGAAAGTT
>JBDUAM010000426.1:0-2222 GCA_040004655.1 Chthonomonadales bacterium
AAGAATATTGAAGAGCGAGTAATCCTGGATGGTCGTTACGGGAAGCTCGAGGATATTGCCTATGAAGTAGGGCATGACCGTGCAGCAGCCCCCGGGCTGAGGATCCAGATGCCCCACGTTCGGTACCGACATGTCATAGGAAAATTGAAACGCATCAAACCACTCCTGGTTGCGATAGAGGGCGCCTGCTCGGAAGCCTTTAC
The DNA here is from genome assembly GCA_040004655.1 of Chthonomonadales bacterium. Classification (GTDB taxonomy): domain Bacteria; phylum Armatimonadota; class Chthonomonadetes; order Chthonomonadales; family CAJBBX01; genus JBDUAM01. The sequence continues at coordinate 204 of JBDUAM010000426.1, forward strand.
TCCCGAAGCGTATGGCAAACTCGTTGATTTGTGAAGCAGAATCCTGAAATGTCTCATGTGAATCGAAGAGTCGGCCATCGTGTTTAAGATCGTGGATGTTAACCTCAAATCCCCGCTCTTTCATCGTCAGCAAAGTCTTGCGGTCGGCTACATACCTGGCAGCAGGAATGATTTGGAATGAACTCTTGATCTGGAAGGAATCATTCAGATCCATAAGTTGGGTGGTCCACCGAAGCCCTGCGGCGGTTTCAACGTCATGAGTCATGATTGCGCAGCTCGATTTCCCCTGTGGCCAAAACCAGATGAATGGAATACGCTCTCGACCGCTGCTCTGCAGCGTCAGCAGCATTAATCTCTCAAATAATTGATCGACCGATTTATCCACCGGCCACCGCGGGAAAGGCTTTTGATTCCAGCCCTTCAACCATGCGCGTTGTAAGTGGCGGCGCAAAAAAACTGGAAACGCAGGCCTCAGTGAATAGTAAATGCGCTGGATCAGAGCTTTCCTGCCCGTTTGTCCCTTCTTTTCGACGTAGCGTTCGAGCCTTAAGTCATCGACGATTTCCGTAGGATTAAAAGGAAGAATGCAAGCCGAATTCTCTGTTCGAATCAGCTCAAACGCATCTGGGAGTGCAGTCGCTTTTGTTTCAGAATCCGAAAGTCCAGAGTTCCCATAGCAGGTTAGCCCAGGGCCAAAGGTGAAGAAGCCGGCGGGAACGCCATTGGTTTGTCCAGAGGCGAGAGTAAAGTCTGCAAACGAATCGGGGCAACGATAGTAGTCGAGAAAGGCCTGGTTCATTGGGAGAGGGGTCCAAAATAGGAGCGTGTATTAGCCCATATGGCGATAAAGCAGCCGACCAACGCCCGCGAATAGTGGGTCGGGTAGCTTAGCCAGCGCTTGTCGCGGCAGGAATGACAGTAGGGGTGTTTGGCGCATCGGTTTTGTACTGGGAGGCGGGTTCCGGTAATAGATCAGATCGGACGGAGTGGCCCCCAAATGCCCCTTGAAGTCGATTAGGCCTAGGTCATCGAAACTAGATCGGCCTAAGTCAAATTCCTCGATTCCCGCAGAGTGCGCTTGCTGAATCACCTTCCAAAACAGGAGCGGCGTACCGCCCATCGCGTTGAATTTCGCATCGGAGCATCCGTATTTATAGATCAAACGAGCCTTGTGACGAAGCGTGAGAATACTTGCAACGGGAACTCCGTCTTTGGAAGCTACATGAATGATCGCTTGATCACCGAGGCAGCGCAGCATGTTGTGAAACCACGGTGGCGGTTGTGGTGGAAGCTGGTGGCGACGGCGCGTGAGTAAAAGCAAATGCCAAAACTTTCGCAGTAGCTCATCGGTGCCCCCGCATTCATACGTAAGCTTCTCGCGCTCGGCACGTTTGATTTTTCTCCGAACGCAATTATTATGTAAGCTTCCGTAGACGGTCTCCAGACTTGGGCGAAGGTCAATGATATGAAAGCAAAATTTGTTGCTGGAAGCGAATTGACTATGATTATTAAGGAGGGTATCGCTCAAGGCAGGTCTGAGCTCTATGTACCTGAGATGTTGTGTTTTGCGCTGCTTATGCAGGTATCGAAGTATTTCTTGAAGATTCGCCGCATCGATTAGAGGCTGACAGTGATCGGAGAAGGGAAGCGAGACAAGGCGCTTCCCTGTGAGCCAGCTCCGTATTTCACAGAAAAGCACGGCGTTGGATAGGCATGTACCTTGGCTAGTGGTGAAAGCTACGGGCTCGTATTTATAGGTAAGACGCAGTACGTTCAGCCACTCTCTTGTGTGAAAGATGGAAGCATGGGGATGGCTTGCGACAAATGCTGGCCAACGGGGATCGGTAAGAGGATCTATTTTATACATGTTTCTTGGTGGCTGTCAGACGCTTGCCCGGTAGTTAAAGAGAGAGGCAGGTTCTGGAATCATTGGCTTGATCATGTTGTTGTGCATCACAAAAAGTGCGATGCCACAGCTCAAGCGTGAGTAGGGAAAAGATCTCTTTTGCGTTGTTCCTG
>JBDUAM010000085.1:0-2216 GCA_040004655.1 Chthonomonadales bacterium
GCGCGCATAGTTGTGGTTCCGCCTCGCAGACCAGAGGCATTTACGGTGACGGGTAATCCGCCCCGGTCAGTTTCAGATTTGCAGTCTGCGCCGAGACCATTTAATGCATCCAGAAGGTCGAGAATGGGACGATCAGACATCCGCTCGACACCTGTTACATGGTAAGTACCGTGCGACAGCGCAAGTGCAGCAATGAGAAATCGAGAGGATGTTCCCGAGTTCCCAATAAAGAGTTCTGCCTCAGAAGATGGAAATCGACCACCGCATCCTTGCACGGTAAAGGTGCAAGCTGTTGGATAATGCGCGACGGAAACGCCGAGGCGGTTAAGAGATTCGGCCATGAAGTGCGTATCGTCCGAGGCCAACGCGCCAGTTAGTATCGACGAACCCTCCGCAAGCGCCGCTAGAATCAGCGCGCGGTTGGTAATGCTCTTGGAACCCGGTACCACTACACTCCCGCTGACGGGATCGATTACCGTTCGAATCGGATACAAATCGCCCAACGTCTTCAATAGCTACCTCTTTGGAAAATCGGATAAATTTGTTCGTGCTGATTTCAACAGGTCGGTAAGAAGCGCCAGATCATTCGCCTCGATTGCCTGTGCAACTTCCTTGCGCCAGCTATCGGCAAGGGCAAGGGAATGCAGGACTTCCGTTCGGTTGTCGAGGAGTATTTTTGCCCAATGGGCTGGGTCGCTGTGGCCCACGCGCGTGCCGTCCTTAAAACTACCCGCGGCAACATCTCTGAATTCGGTAGGTACTAAATCATGCGCGGCAATCCCCAACTCCCACGCGACAATGTGCGGTAAATGGCTCAATGCCGCAACCATTCTGTCGTGAACGTCGGCAGCGCAAATCCGAGGGATTGCACCGCAGCAGCGAACAAGTCGTTCGGCCACGCTAACTGATTCCGCAAGGGTTGTGGAAGTTGGTGTCAGAAGCCAGTTTGCATCCTTGAACAGGTTGGCTCGACTGCCAGCGAGCCCGGAAATTTCCGATCCTGCCATCGGGTGCCCACCGACAAATCGGCCGGGAAGCACCTCTTCAGCCGCTTCGACAATCCTGAGCTTAGTACTTCCTGTGTCGGTTACGATCGCCGTAGATTTCAGGTGGAGAGAAATTGATGTCAATAGATCCAGGGTTACCGTAACGGGCGTCGCGATAACAACCAGATCGGCGGAAGCTACCACTGCCGAAAGGGAAACGTCTGCTCTATCAACGGCTCCAAGATGAAAAGCTTGGTCACGTGATCCGTTTGAAATATCCCAACCTGCGACGTGAATCTGAGGCGAATTGGCCTTGAGCGCCATCCCAATGGATCCACCGATCAGTCCAAGGCCAATGATTGAAACATTCAACTCTGATTGTCTTTCCGACACAGCCAAACACTTCTCCACGCGTGTGAGGACTATGAGTTATCGGTGCGGGCGAAGACGCCCGCATTCCTAAAATCACGCCCGTAAATACATTCCGACATCCAAAACTTCAACGGAGCGCGCCCGTCCCCGGGCGCAACGATAACTCTAATCCACCGGAGTACGTAATAACGTCACGCTATACGCACGAGCGGGGACGCCCGGGCTCCACGAAGCTCTCGTCACACGAGGACTATTGTAGCACCCGCGAGAAATCGTTCACAAAAGGTCCTTATAATGGACCGTTAATGACCGGGACGTACACTCGATCCGTCAAGTCCCTATAGAGTCGCCCAAAAATGAGGCGACAATGCCAAGTCATATCTATTGCCTTTTCTGGAGGCATGAAAGGCCCATACCATGAATACTGGTAACGAACAAAACTCCTTCGAGCTGTTGGCGGGGTCTCTCCTCGCCGCGTTCCTGTTGAGTGGCTCGCCCTCTGGATCGGCTCCAAATCGATCCGTGCCAAATAACACCCCATCAGCAATTGCGCAGAGCGCAGCAGGCAAACCGATCGCACGAACTCTGGCCGAGAATCTCTCGTACGTCACGCCCGCCGATCCCAACGCTACTTCTGGGAACTCCGTATCGAGCGTATTAACCAACAACATTGATCCCAGCTTGACCTTGTTCACCTCCTATGGACCGGTAGTCACTCGGGGAAGCTCCACGTCAGGAATCCTAACGGGTGGCGGACCAAGTCCAATCATAAGCGTCGGTGGTTATCAAGAAGATGTACCTGAACCGGGAATTATTGCGAGTGTCGCTGGCCTTTCCGTTTTCATTGGCGCAGTATGG